>JBEEMB010000072.1:0-3517 GCA_041167815.1 Bacteroidota bacterium
CGAGTGTATGCCCGAAATTCAATAATCTTCGTTCCCCCTTTTCAAATTCATCCCGGCGGACGATACGCGACTTCAACAAGGCATTGCGCCGGATCAATGATCTGAGTGTGTCCGGGGCGTTGCGTAATCCGGCCAGATCATATTTTTCCAACAACCGGAAGGCCGACAGATCCCGGATGCAGGCATGCTTGATGATTTCTGCAAAACCATTTGACCATTCCGTCGATGGCAGGGTGTCCAATAAATCGAAATCATACAGCAGGAACGAGGGTTGTCGGATCACGCCCACCATATTTTTATAGGGCCCGACATCGATGCCGTTTTTGCCACCGATGGAGGCGTCAACCATCGCCAATAAACTGGAAGGCACAAATCCGAATCTCAAACCCCGCATGTAGACCGAAGCGGTGTAACCGGTGATATCCGTTACCACTCCTCCTCCAACCCCAACGAGTGTGAAGGTCCTGTCCACCTGCCATTCAATGAGTTTTCGGATGATGCCATCTACCGTGGATTGCACCTTGTGCTCCTCACCCGGCTCGAGCACCCAGGTTTTCCAACCTTTGAAGCCGGCAGGATGAGCCTCCATCAAATGCCGATCGGTAATGATCACGGTCCTGGAAGGATCGGTCAATTCACCCAATCCTTTCAGGCTGCCGTTGAAATGATACGTCACAGGCTTCCCGGAGAAGCGCATGACGACGGAGTCATTCATCATGATTTATTTCAAGATCAATGCAGTCTTGTCATTGTCCGGACTGCAGTTTTTCAAACACTTCCATCTCATCGGCCAACGATCGGGTCTGATGATATTCGTCCTGTCGGTCGAAATAATCCGTCACCTGACGGATCACATTCGGACTCACCGAGTATGCGATATAATCATCTTCCCAGGCAAAAGGCTCTGTCACCAAACGGGTGGCATTCAGCCATTCGGCACTTTCTGCACGGAGCTGCCTGACCACCTGCGCCAGATTCTGTGCAGGATGAAGATTGACCAGGACATGAATATGATCCGCCCCGCCGTTGACGGCGAGCAGTTTCACGCCCTTTTCCTCCGCCGATTTCGTCAGATGGGCATACAGTACAGCACGAATGGTTTTCGTCAGCACCGGGGCTCTGCCCCCTACCGCCCACATCGCATGGGCATAGAGAAAAGTCCTTTGCATGGGTATCTGTTGGCCCACAGACTTTACCAATGGGAATCAGCTGTTCATCACGTTGTTCTGCCTGTTGATGCTTTCCATGTGGACGGCATCCAGGTAGCGGGTGACAAACTCACGGGAAAGTCCCAGTTTGTCGGCCTTTTCGAACGACTTGTCCAGGATCTGGTTCCACCGGTTGGTCTGCAGGATGGTTACGCTGTTATTGCGTTTATATTCTCCGATCTTTTCGGCGATGCGCATACGCTGGGCGATCAGATCCATCAATTCGTCATCGATGTGGTTGATCTGTTCGCGCAGTTTGTCCAGGGCTGCATGGAATGTTTCGGAAGGTACATCTTCCATTCTCCATTGGATGGCATCGATCATCTGGGCCAGACGTGCTGGTGTGACCTGCTGCTTGGCATCACTCCATGCCTTGTCGGGATCCATGTGGCTTTCGATCATCAGACCGTCAAAATCAAGGTCGATCGCCTTTTGGGCTACGTCTGCCAGGATATCGCGGCGACCACAGATATGCGAAGGATCATTGATCATCAACATACCCGGATTGCGACGTTTCATTTCGATGGCGAGGTGCCACATCGGTGCGTTCCTGTATTCCGTATTGCCATAGGAGGAGAAACCACGATGGATGAGACCGATGCGGGAGATGCCGGCACGGGCGACGCGTTCCACGGCACCGCTCCACAGTTCGAGATCCGGATTGATCGGATTTTTGATCAACACGGGAATGTCAACACCCCGCAAAGCGTCAGCCACTTCCTGAACACTGAACGGATTGACGGTGGTACGCGCACCGATCCAGAGCATGTCCACATCGAATGTCAGCGCGTCCTGCACCTGCTTGCCGGTGGCGACTTCCACCGTGGTGGGGAGTCCTGTCAGTTTCTTCGCCTGTTGCAACCAGGGAAGCCCCTTGGCGCCAATACCTTCAAACATCCCAGGCTTGGTACGCGGCTTCCAGATACCCGCCCGGAGGATGTCTACCTTTCCGGTGGCAGCCAGTTGCTGGGCCGTGGTGACCATTTGCTCTTCCGTCTCGGCACTACAGGGGCCGGAGATGATGATCGGACGCTTTTCCCACTTTTCGAGAATAGGTGAGGATGACTCGCTTGTCAGTGTTTGCATGTGATAAAATTAAAGAATTAAGGGTTGGTTTTAATTTATTTGATGATCCGGCGGATGCGGTTTGCATCCAGTATGAGCTCGTGCAGATAATCCCAGTTTTCTTTTTCCAGACAACTCTTGAATTTTCGGAGCTGCGAGATATGTTCATTGAGTACATCCAGGACGTTGTCACGGTTTTGTCGGAAGATCGGCACCCACATATCGGCGTTTGACTTAGCCAACCTGACCGTACTTTCAAAACCCGCGCTGGCCATACCGAAGATCGCTTCATCCTCCCGCTCCTTTTCCAATACGGTATTGGCCAGGGCGAAGGAAGTGATGTGTGAAATATGACTCACATAAGCGGCATGTATATCATGTGCTTCTGCTTCCATTTCACTGATCCGCATGCCAATGGCATCATACATCCTTCGCGTCCAGTCGATCGCGTCAGGATCACTGTCTGCCACATCACAAAGAATGACTGACTTTCCTTCAAATGCACCTGATACGGCTGCCGCAGGTCCACTGTATTCCGTACCCCACATAGGATGGGTAGCCACATATCTTCCCCGTTTGGGATGGCCTGCTACAGCGGACGTCAAATCCGCCTTGGTGGATCCCAGATCAATGACGATCTGTTGACTGACCTGGTTCAGCACTTTGGGTAGCATGGATCGCAGCACATCCACCGGGGTGGCTAACAGGATGACATCCGATTGATGGATCGCCTCTTCCAACGATTCGATGCGATCAACCAGTCCACGCTCCAATGCCACCGCAGCATGTGGACCGGAAGCATCGACACCGATGATTTGCCCGGCCAATGCCTTCTCCCGCAGACGAATGGCCAGGGATCCTCCGATGAGACCCAAACCAATCACGGCGATGCTGGGAGCGGTATTCATGTTCAAACTGTCCATGTTCGGTTATGCATTAAGAAAGTGCGCAATCCGCGTACGCGCTTCGTTTATACGATCCCGTGAGCTGCAGAGAGAGATACGGATGTGGCCATTGCCGGCAGATCCAAAGATGCCACCCGGTGTCAGGAATACATTCGCTCCCTGCAGTATTTCATCGCTCAGTGCAAAACCGTCAGCATAGCGCTCGGGCACCCGTGCCCAAACAAACATACCAGCCTGATCCTGTTCATACACACATCCGATGAGGTCAAGCAGTCTGAAGGCTTCATGCTGACGGGTGCGGTACACTTCATTCACGCCATCGTACCAGTCCTTCCCTAA
>JBEEMB010000199.1:0-4241 GCA_041167815.1 Bacteroidota bacterium
GATGCAGCAGAAGTACCCCTGACAGATAAAATTTTCACCCGGGTCGGTGCATCAGACAACCTCAGCGGAGGAGAGTCCACCTTCATGGTCGAAATGAATGAAACGGCAAGCATCGTCAACAACCTATCCGTCCGTAGCCTCATCCTGCTCGATGAAATAGGCCGGGGCACCTCCACCTACGATGGCATTTCCATCGCATGGAGCATCGTGGAATACCTGCATGCCAGTGCCTTCAAGCCAAAAACACTCTTCGCCACACACTACCACGAACTCAACGAACTCGAGGAAAAACTCAAAGGAGTGAGGAATTATCATGTCACCAACCGGGAGGCGGATAACAAAATCATCTTTTTACGAAAACTTGCCCCCGGCGGCAGCACGCACAGTTTCGGACTGCACGTGGCCAGGATGGCGGGTATGCCGCCGGAACTGCTCAAACGGGCCCATGAAGTCCTCCGGCAACTCGAAGCGCAACGCGAGGAAGGCGGATTGGATGCCAAGGTGAAAGGATTGGCCGCCCCCAAAGTGCAGCTGTCCATCTTCGATGCCCATTCAGAGACCTTTGATCGCATCCGCACAACCCTCGAAGGGATAGACATCAACCGGCTGACACCTGTGGAAGCATTGATGAAACTCAACGACATCAAGCAGATGATTCGTTGAGCCGGGAGGCAAGGAGAATCAGATGAATGTTTTAACGAGATCCACCACCTGGTCGATCTCCTCCCGCGTGGTATGTCGGCTGAAAGAGAAGCGCACGGCGATACGGTTGGGATCGGTATTGATGGCCCTGATCACATGAGAACCCTGGTTGGCCCCGCTTGTACAGGCACTTCCACCTGATGCACAGATGTGATTGATATCCAGGTTGAATAGCATCATCTCCGATTTCTCGGTCTTCGGGAATCCAACATTCAACACCGTATAAAGACTATCACCCTCCGGATCTCCATTGAAAGTAACGGCAGGTATAGCCGATTTCAATCGATCCATCATGTACATTTTAGTCGCATGGGTCTGTTGGCGGTCGGCCTCATGTTCAGCCGTAGCCAGCTCAAGCGCTTTCGCAAAACCAACGATTCCGTAGAGATTTTCTGTTCCGGCACGCATGTTCCGCTCCTGAGAACCACCATGGACGAAAGGCTGGATCCGAACGTTTTCATTGATGTATAAGAGCCCTGAACCTTTGGGGCCATGGAACTTATGGCCGGATCCGGTGATGAAATGTACCGGTGTATTGCGCAGATCAAAGGGAAAATGTCCAACCGTCTGAACCGTATCAGAATGGAAGATGGCGTTGTATTTCTTGCACAATTCCCCGACGGCATGGATATCGGTCATATTACCGATCTCGTTGTTGGCATGCATCAGCGTGACCAGAGTCTTCTCCTCGCTCTCAGCCAGCAGGCGCTCGAGATCCGCCATATCGATATGACCGTCGGGCCTGACCTGCACAAAACTCAACGAAGCCTCACCACGTTTGTGCAGGTGTTCAACTGCATGCAGCGTCGCATGGTGCTCGATGGGAGAACTGATGATATGCGTACAACCAAGGTCTCGTACGGAGGCGAAAATAGCCGTATTGCTGCTCTCTGTCCCGCCACTGGTGAAGAAGATCTCAGCCGGATGGGCATTCAGAATTTTGGCCACCGCCTTGCGGGCATTCTCCACGGCAAGCCGGGTTTCCCTGCCATAGGAGTAAATCGATGATGGGTTGCCGAATTTTTCGGTCAGATAGGGCATCATCGCATCAAGTACCCGGGGATCGAGTGTGGTAGTGGCTGCGTTGTCGAGATAAATTCGGGTAGCCATATCCGCTGGTTTATTGATATGATTACAAACATTCGTTGATGTCCCGGATGAAACGCTGCGCCATGTTGGCAGCGGACGTCTCATGATCGCTTTCTGCGATGATCCGGATGATGGGCTCTGTGTTACTAGCCCGCAAATGCACCCATCCGTTGTCGAATTCTATGCGCAGACCGTCGATACGGTTGACCGGCTGGGAACGGTATCGATCTGCGAGCTTGTCGAAGACTGTTGCGAGATTGACGGAAGGATCAAGCTCGATCTTGTTCTTGCTGATGAAGAAGTCGGGGTAACTGCGCCGGAGTTGAGCGGCCGTCTTTCCATTGCGTGACATCTGGCTCAGGATGAGCGCGATGCCGATCAGCGCATCCCGTCCATAGTGCAGTTCGGGAACGATGATACCTCCATTCCCTTCACCACCGATGACGGCAGATACTTCCTTCATACGGTTGACGACATTCACTTCACCCACGGCACTTGCGTGATAGGTGCCGCCGTGTTTTTCGGTGACTACCCTCAATGCACGGGTGGATGAGAGGTTACTTACCGTATCGCCTTTCCGGTGGGATAACACATAATCTGCCACCGCTACCAGTGTGTACTCCTCCCCAAACATGCTGCCATCTTCACAAACCAGAACCAACCTGTCAACATCCGGGTCTACTGCGATACCGATATCCGCCTTATGACGAACAACGTCAGAAGACAGCTGCAACAAATTTTCCGGCAATGGTTCCGGATTATGGGCGAATTGTCCGGTTACATCACCATTGAGCATGATGATATTTTCCGGCTGGACACCCAACGCCTTCAACAATTCCGGGACATAAATGGCTCCGGTACTGTTCACGGCATCAACCACGATACGGTAATGCTTTGCAGCGATGCTCACAGGATCTACCAGATCATGGGCAAGGATCGCATCGATGTGATGTTGCGTCGCATCTGTGCCTGGTTTGACCGTTCCAAGTTTATCAACCGAAACGTAAGAAAAATCCTCACGTTCCGCTAGCGACAAGACCTCCAGGCCATCAGCACCACTGATGAACTCTCCATTGGCATTCAACAACTTCAGGGCATTCCACTCCCTCGGATTGTGGCTGGCAGTGAGGATGATGCCGCCTGCAGCGGATTCTTTCACCACAGCCATTTCGACGGTCGGCGTCGTACTCAAACCGAGATCTATCACTTCAAAACCAAGGGAAACCAGCGTTTGGGAGACAAGCTGGCTGACCACAGGGCCGCTGATACGTCCGTCTCGCCCGATGACCACTTTTTGACCATGGCCGGCTCGCAGCAACCATGTCCCAAAAGCGGAAGTAAAACGTACGATATCCAATGGAGTGAGGCCCGTTCCCGGCTTTCCGCCGATGGTGCCTCTGATGCCGGAGATGCTTTTTATCAATGCCACGTGGTCGGTTTCAGTCGGCAAACTTAATCATAAAACGCCAAAGGTCATAGTGATGAAGTCGTCGGAAGTGCTTAATTGAACACAAAACCAGGCTCCTGCAAGGGATATCCCCGCGCTTCATAGGAATTATCCTATTTTTGCACTATCATGATTCCGTTGCAAAGCCTCCCGGGAACTTCCTGGCTGGATGAACTGCTGCACGCCGATTACAGGTTGCTGTTGCTGGTCAACCAGGATTTGCAGCATCCATACCTCGACAAAGCGGCTTTGATCCTCCGAGAATCCGTTGCTCACGCCCCTTTCTATCTATTCCTGATCATTTTCATGATGATGAATTTTGGCCGCCAGGGCTTCTGGTGGTTCGTGACGGCACTGGCACTGGTCAGCATGACGGATTACATCAGCAGTCATTTCATCAAGGAGTATTTCGGTCGCCCGAGACCATGTCGTGATGCGATCATGTCTCAACATATCAGATTCCTGGCACGTTATTGTGGTGCCAATGGAAGCTTCATCTCATCCCACGCCAGTAATCATTTTGCATTGGCGACTTTCATATTCCTGACCCTTCGCCACCTGGGACGCGGGTGGTGGTTGGTATTCCCTTGGGCGGCATCCGTTGCTTATGCCCAGGTTTACGTAGGCGTACACTACCCGTCTGATGTCATTGCAGGTGCGCTTTTCGGAGCGTTCTTGGGCTGGATGGGGGCTGTGTATTTCAAAAAAAGGTCAGGACCGTCCAAACTTTATCCATGAACGAGATTCTCATCATTATCGGACTAATCCTCATCAACGGATTCTTTTCGATGGCCGAAATTGCATTGGTGTCGGCCCGTAAAGCCCGGCTTGAAGGACAGGCAAACCGCGGAGACATCCGCGCGAAAGCTGCATTCAAACTGGCCAGCCATCCGGACACGTTCCTCTCAACCGTCCAAATCGGCATCACCCTGATCGGCATCCTGACAGGTATCTATTCCGGCGACAAGATCGTTGGCGATGTGGTAGGTGCCCTTGAGCGAAT
>JBEEMB010000024.1:0-7664 GCA_041167815.1 Bacteroidota bacterium
ACCTGTTGTGATTGGCCGAAAGAAATATGTAACTTTATTGAACGGATGAAAGATATGCGACCATCGAAAAACGTTCAAACAATGCAGGAGCCTCAAAAAGATCTCGACAGTGAACTGATGGGCCAGCAGGAGATTCAACCGAACAAAAAGACTCCCTGGCAAACGCCGACTGTGACCGAAATATCCCGATTCGATATTCTGGCCTTGGCACCTGTTCCTGGCCCTGTTGAAGATGCGACCTATTATTTAAAATCTTAGTGGTTTTTATTTGCGCTATTCATCAAAGTCTCCAGCACCTTAACCAAATCGTCGCCATCGTCCTGTTTATCCGGGCGTCTTAATTGGTAGATAGGCGCGTCCCCGGCCAGTCCGCTGACCAATCGGGCATGTGTACTCTGTTGCAGTGTACTGTTTATAAAGCCCGGTCTGTACGTGCAGGTTGCGAGTTTTTCAAAAGCCCTGATCCCCTCCATTTGCTCCACTTGAATCTGATGAATGTTTGAATCCCTTGCAATGATTGCTATGCCGACAATTGGCAGGGCGGAGGCTTCGAATTGATCGTGGAATCTTGCTCCGTATTTTTCGGAATCCCGCCAGAGTTTGAAACGATCCGAATGCGGGAAAAAACGGATCAGGCTCGGCTCGTCCAATTTCAATATCGGATATGAAGATGAGGCAAGCCATCTGTCATGCATGTCCTTTCTGCCGTCCAGCACACAAACATCATCAGAGAAAAATCTCAGTCCCCGCTGTATCAGATGGCTGAGCATCGTCGATTTGCCAGCGCCACTTGATCCGGCGATCAGGAACACTGACCCGCCGAGATTCACCGCCGATGCATGCAGTAGCAGCCAGTTTCGTTGCGCCAGACAGGCGCTGAACGCAACCGTGAGCGTGTACATGCGAAAACCTACTGGATCAGCTTCGCTCCATCGTTCTATCCGGATCAGATTACCGTCTTTTGCTAAAAATCTGCCGGTGTCCGGAATTTGACACTTGAACACCCCCGGATCGATCTGTTGAAAATGGGATCCTTGAGCGATGTCATCGAATAGACGATCTTCAATCGGACCGGCCTCAACCCTTACATCTTCCTGTTCGAAATCATGACTGAATAACTCCGGAAATTCGATATCTGAACCGATATTCAACCCAAATCCACGATATTTAAACTTCGGAGGTTTCATGCAAATTTGAGATCGACGACGGACCATCGCCAAAAGTCAAAGCTACGCTTTCCCTCCACGTTTCAGTATCCTCATGTCTGATATCGAACATATCGCCCGAACCTATGGTGCCTCATCTGCACTCATGGTCGCTTGTCTGCGTCATCGATTTTCAGACGTAAAACTGCCAGATGCCGAATGCCGGGCACTCGCATCCCTAACTTCTCCAGATATATTTTCTTCAGATTTCGAGGCACATCAATTTGCGCCGGCAGCACTCTTCCATCCTGCCATCACATCGAGTGTTCCCCCCGTTTGGCTGAAGCAATTTCAGCGCCTGCATCAGGGAATCGCCACCAGGACATTGGCCGGCATCGTGGAAATACAGTCACTGAATGATGCACTGGAAAAGGCCGGATTCGATGTCCGTTTCTGGAAGGGACCGTTACTTTCTTATTTGCTTTACGGGAATCTCACGACACGCCCTACCCGGGATTTTGATATCATGGTTCGGCCTGATGAATTGATCCCCATTCGTCACCTACTCCTTTCTTTAGGGTATGCTGATGAACAGCCGTTGAGGGCATCCGTCATTCCTGTTTATTTGCGCACCCATCGTGAATGGGTCATGCATAGAAGGGCGGAAAATGGTTTGAAATATTATGTGGAATTGCAACTGGCCCCTGCCATGCCCTGGTCGATCAGCAAACAGACGGCCGCAATGGCATTTTCCAGTCGCAATCTGGTTGCGCTCGGGTCTTCCAGGATACCTGTGCCTGATCTGGAAACACATTGGCTGATGCTGGCCGCCCACCACGGATATTCTGAAGGGTGGCGCCAGCTTAGTCAGGTGTCAGATATGGCCGCATTTGCTTCACTTCCGGAAGGCAGGGTGGATGCAGACCGATTGCTGTGTTTGTCCGAATTGTTTGGATTGAAACGGGTGATTACCATCGGGCTGGGCCTTGCCCAGGAACTGACAGGGGTGAATGTACCGTCAAATTTCATTCCGTTGGTTCAGCAGGAACAACAAATGATACAACGATTGACAGCCCGATTGCTCAGTTATCCTATGCCATCCAAGTCGGAAGAAAGTCTGGACGCCATGCGTCTTCAATGGGCCATGGCAGAAAACATACCTGCCCGAGTACGCCTTTTGTCCGGGCATCTCCGGAAATGGTTGCTGCCCGGTTATTTCGAACTGGCCAACATAAGACTTTCTTCCCCCTTTGGGTTTTTATATACGCCATTGAAGCTGGCGCGCCCGCTGATCCGGCGGTTTTTTGCGCCCCCACATCCAGGGGGATCTTAGGTTTTTTCAACCATTGATGCTTCCCGACCCGCAGCTTCTGCGTACATTGCGGGACCTTAACAACCGGATATGAACAAGAAGATCGCGATCATCGGTGGCGGCAATCTAGGCCAGGCCATCGCTGAAGGATTGGTGAAAAGTGGCTTCGCGGAAGCTGGTCATATTTTAGTGACCCGTCGAAAGGTCGATCAGCTCAGGCATCTTGAAGAAAAGGGAATGTTGGTGGGAGATGATAATCTCGAAGCCGCACGGTTTGCCGATCTGATCATTCTGGCCGTGAAGCCTTTTCAGGTGAGAGAGGTGTTGGCTGGTATCGCCAAGGAAATAAATCCTGATCGTCATATTTTATGTTCCGTGGTTACCGGAATCAGCCTCGATGATATGGCCGCAATAACCGGTCCCAGACAACCCCTGGTGAGGGCCATGCCCAACACAGCGATTGCAATCCAGGAGAGCATGACCTGCCTTTGTTCCGCACATCTGACTTTGGAACAGTCGAAATACATTGATGATCTTTTCAATCAACTCGGCAGCGCAGTGAACATCGAAGAAAAATTGATGGATGCGGCCACCGTTCTTGGCGCCTGTGGTATCGCCTATGCGCTGCGCTTCATTCGTGCGAACATCCAGGGAGGTATCGAGATCGGGTTTGACGCCAAAACGGCCACCCTCATTGCCGCCCAAACCGTGAAAGGTGCGGCACAGCTGTTGATCCAGTCGGGAAGGCATCCGGAGCAAGAGATAGACAAGGTGACCACCCCCAAGGGATGCACCATCGCCGGACTCAATGAAATGGAGCATCAGGGCTTCAGTTCCTCCTTGATCAAGGGAATTACGGCCAGCTATGAGAAGCTGGGCCACTGATAAGTTAGATGGCCAGGAGCCGACCACAACGGTTTTTTCATACTTTTGCGCGTCCCGAAACATGGAACAATAGCTGACCTGCGGATGGAATGCTTCCGCGTATGTACTACACCAAAAAATAATACAACCATGCCATGCCTGAGCGGCAGGGCAGAAAATACCCAGACAAATGGCAAAGTACATATTCGTGACGGGTGGCGTGACATCCTCTCTCGGGAAGGGCATCATCTCCGCTTCCCTGGCCAAACTCCTGCAAGCCAGAGGCTTTTCCGTGACGATTCAGAAGTTCGACCCTTATATCAATGTAGACCCGGGCACACTCAATCCTTACGAACATGGCGAATGCTATGTCACGGAAGATGGTGCAGAAACCGACCTCGATCTGGGGCATTATGAGCGATTCCTGAATATTCCCACATCTCAGGCTAACAACGTCACTACTGGAAAAATATACCAGACCGTCATCAACAAGGAACGTGAGGGCGCTTATCTGGGAAAAACGGTACAGGTCATTCCGCATATTACCGACGAAATAAAACGTCGGATGAAGCTTCTTGGATCCAGAGGCTATGATATTGTTATCACAGAAATAGGAGGTACGGTCGGCGATATCGAAAGTCTGCCATTCATCGAAGCCGTACGACAGTTGCAGTGGGAGCTGCCGGACGAGGATTGCCTCGTCGTGCATCTGACACTCATCCCATATTTGCGTGCAGCCAAGGAATTAAAAACAAAGCCCACCCAGCATAGCGTCAAACTGATGAGTGAGAACGGGGTAAATCCCGATATCATCGTTTGCCGAACCGAGCACCCGCTATCACCAGAAATTCGCCGAAAAATCGCGCTTTTCTGCAATGTCAAACAGGAAGCGGTCATCGAAGCAGCCGACGCATCCACCATCTACGAAGTGCCACTGACGATGATGCGAGAACAACTCGACGTCATCTGCCTCAGGAAAATGGGCCTGCCAATGGGCCACGAACCGGAGTTGGGTGCATGGAAAGCCTTCCTTGATAAACTCAAATATCCCAAGGCCAAGGTCAGCATTGGCCTGATCGGCAAATACATCGAGCTTCAGGATGCTTATAAATCCATTCTGGAGGCATTCGTTCATGCCGGTGCAGTGAACGAATGCAAAGTGGAAGTGGTCAATATACACAGCGAATTCATTACACCCGACAATGTCGAGGAGAAACTGGCGCCACTCGATGGTCTCCTGGTAGCCCCCGGCTTTGGGTTAAGAGGTATCGAAGGAAAGATCACGGCCGTTCGTTATGCCCGTGAGCATGGCTTGCCTTTCTTCGGGATTTGTCTGGGGATGCAGATGGCAGCCATCGAATTTGCCAGGAATGTACTTGGACTGGCTGGCGCCCATTCTACGGAAATGGATCCTGGCACCCCACATCCGGTCATAGATCTGATGGAAGGTCAGAAGGAGGTTACGGAGAAAGGCGGTACCATGCGTTTGGGTGCGTATGACTGCGAAACTGAACCCGGAACCCTTGTGAGAAAAATATATGGTGCGGCAATGATCTCTGAGAGACACAGACATCGTTGGGAATTCAACAACCGGTACCTGGCCGACATGGAGCATGCCGGTTTGCGGGCAAGTGGCCGGAATCCGGAAACAGGACTGGTAGAAGTAATCGAACTGCCAGGGCATCCCTATTTCATTGGTGTGCAGTTTCATCCCGAGCTCAAGAGTACAGTTGAAAATCCTCATCCTCTCTTCGTGCATTTCATCGCTGCTGCAAGGGCGCACGCAGAACAACCATCCACCGCAGGCAAACTATCCTGAACACTTGAAATCAATATTCGGCGGCTCTAATAAATAGGGCCGCCTTCTTTACCTTTGCGCTTCAATTCCCCCATATGCAAATCGACAGGAATTCAGTGATCGGCTTTGTGCTGCTCGCCATCCTTTTCTTCGGATATTTCTACTTCACCCGTCAGGGACAGATTGAACTGGAACAAAAACAGAAGCGAATCCAGGATTCGCTTGCCAGGATTGCGCCGCCAAAAAAGGATAGTGCCGTGGCAAAGATCCTCAAACCCACCGACACATCCTCTACGCTCGCGGTAGATGTAACGGGCAGTCTGGTGCAGACAGGCTCAGGCAAAGAAACCTTCGATACCCTCGATAATGGAGTGTTGAAGATCGTTTTTTCCAATAAAGGCGGTCAGCCTGCTGTGGTGGAACTCAAAAAATATCAGTCATACGACAGCACTCCAGTCAGGTTGGTAGCCCCGGGATTCGACCGTTTTTCCTATCGGGTTCGCAGTCAGGGGGCGGCAGAAGTATCAAGCGCTGACCTTTTTTTCGCGGATGGAGAAGTAACCCGGAAGACGGATGGCGTACAAGAAATCCGCTATCGGATTTCGGATAGTACAGGGAAATCCATCACCCACCGGTACACACTCAAACCCGATGATCACATGATTGGGTTTGATATCGAGGCTACCGGCGCTGATAAACTCTTTCCTTCAGGCAAACTCGATCTCCGCTGGCAGGTCGAATCAAGGCAGCAGGAACGTGACATCAAGAGTGAAAAACTTGAGACGCAGGTCGATCTGATGGAGGCTGACGGATTTGATTATTTCACGCTCGGCAGCGGAGTAAATGAAACATTCGAGAATGGTGTCAAATGGCTGGGTCTGAAACAAAAATTCTTTAATTCCACCATCATCGCCGAGAAAGGTTTTTCCAAGGCTGATGTGCAGATGACGGCACCTGCAGACAGTACCAGGATCGTGGCGTCATCCATCGTCAATCTACAGGCCAATGTCCCGGCAGGCAACACAGCCAGCTTGCCCTTCCGGATCTATTATGGGCCGAACGACTTTAAAACACTCAAAGGCTATGGCCTGGAAATGGAGGATATGGTCAACCTCGGTCAGGGTGCGTATGCTTTCGTGAAGTATATCAACCGCTGGATCGTTCTTCCATTCTTCAATTTCATCGACAGATTCGTCGCCAGTTATGGTCTGCTTATCGCATTGCTGACCATCTTCATTCGTCTGCTGACTTCACCACTGGTTTACACAAGCTATCTCAGTGGTGCCAAAATGAAAGCCCTCAAGCCTGAGCTGGATGCACTGCGTGAGAAGTTGGGTGACGACCAGCAGGCATTTAGCATGGAGCAGATGAAGCTGTTCCGGTCGGCTGGCGTGAATCCTTTGGGCGGATGCATACCTGCACTCCTTCAGATCCCGATATTCTTCGCCCTCTACAGCTTCTTCAACTCAAACATCTCACTACGTGGAGAGGGATTCTGGTGGTCGAAAGATCTTTCAGCCTACGACACCATTGTCACCTGGGGCATGGATATCCCGTTCATTGGCAGCCACCTCAGCCTTTTCACCATTCTGGCCGTAGTAACAAGCCTGCTGATATCACTCTACAGCATGAGCATGACACCGGATCAAAACAATCCGATGCTCAAATACATGCCCTATATCTTCCCGGTCATGTTGCTGGGTATCTTCAACAGTCTTCCATCTGCATTGACCTGGTATTATACCGTGTCAAATGTGATCACACTGTTGTTGCAGTTCGTGATTCAAAATTACATCATCGACCACGACAAGATTCTGGCAGGCATCGAGGAGAACAAGAAGAAACCCAGAACGAAGTCAAAGTGGCAGGAGCGTCTGGAGCAGATGCAAGAGACCCAAAAGAAAGTCGAGGATCTTAAGACCAAGACTAAAAAGAAATAACGCAAAGTATTGCTTTCATAGGTGGGGTCGGGTACTGGCGCACTGATTTAACAGTTCGCCTGCAACCCGGCCCCTCTTTTCTTTATCTTTAAGACAGACACATTCTCATATCATGAATCAGTTTCGCATCTATTTTACCCTGTTTCTGTCCATGTTGGTGGCTGATCGGCTCATGGGGCAGCAAACCCTGTCGGAAGGCACCATCTATTTTGATGTCACGGTACAAACCGGCGAAAAGAACCCTCAGATGGCTGATGTTTTTGATGGGGCAAAGGCCATTCTTTCAATGCGTGGCCCCTTAAGTCGTTCTGAACTTCGCAGTGTACTGGGTCAGACAGTTACCATTTACGACCACCGCGCAGGCACGGGTGTTGTACTTCGGGAATATGGACCTCAGAAACTACTCATCAGGATGAATCGGACACAATGGGCGCATAAAAACAGCAAGTTTGATGGTATCAGGTTTGTATATGGTACGGATACGAAGTTGATTGCCGGGTTTCTGTGTGAGAAAGCCGAGGCAATACTGAAAGACAGTTCCAGGTTCACCGTTTATTTTACCCGAAAACTGATACCTGAAAATGCATCGTATGACCCGCAATTCG
>JBEEMB010000077.1:0-3229 GCA_041167815.1 Bacteroidota bacterium
TGATTCCAAAGCCAGCTGGTGGAGGCAAAACCCATGGCAGACAGCATGGTCAGCAGGAAAAGGATATCCTTTCGCCTCGTCATATATATTGGATTTGTTGAGGTAAGTTAGCACAAACGGAAAAGAAATACAAGCGGGGACTGTCAAACTTACACATCAACAACGAACAAACATGTTCAGTTGGCGGAGGATGTTACGCTTTTACCTGCCCGGTATTTCTGTAAACGGTCAAAGCCCCAGACGGAAAAAATGATCATCTGGACGATCCGGCGGAAGACGTCCAGTCGGGTGGCCTCGTTCCAATCCACGATCAGCACTATGGCAGTGATGGTCACCCATAAAAACATCACAAGGCTCATCCAGAAATGACGACTCTTCGGGATGGATGAAAATCGGAGCGCGGAGGGACGGACATCACTCATAGCTGACGCTCTTTTTTATGACGGGCGTAATCTTTATTCATCCCTTCAATGAATGTCAAGAGTTTCTCGCGCCCCACCCCTTTTTCACTGCTGGTCACAAAGTGAGGAGGCAACTCCTCCCAACGGGCGGACATCTCCTTTAAAAATGCATTTACATTCAGGCTGACCACCTTCTGCGTTTCCTTGTCTGCCTTGGTGAACACCAGGCAGAAAGGAACCCCCCATTCGCCCAGCTTGTCAACGAATTCCAGATCTACCTGTTGTGGAACATGGCGTGCATCAATGAGGAGGAAAAGAATCCCCAGGCTCTCCCGTTGCCGGATATACTCGCTGATCATCCGTTCCCAGGCCTTCCGCTGGCTGGCAGATACCTTGGCGAAACCATAGCCGGGAAGATCCACCAGATACCATTGATGCTGGCCACTCACCACTTCAAAATGGTTGATCAGCTGTGTCTTTCCCGGAGTGGAAGATGTCTTGGCCAGATGCTTCCGGCCTGTGATCATATTGATCAGTGAGGATTTGCCCACATTGCTCCGCCCGAGAAAGGCGTATTCCGGCCGATCGGCTTTGGGACACTGTGCCAACGACGGACTGCTGATGAGATACTCCGCTTTTTTGATATCCATAATCATGTGGGTCTTGCAAAGATCGTCATTTGTCAACAAATGGATAAAATCAGCCGAGGACTCAACGGAATGGCGAGGTATCGACACATTGGATTAATTTTACACGACATGACAGGATTTGCGCACGACAAGGTGGTTCCCTACGAAGGATCCCAAAAAGACAAGAAGGATCAGGTGGCGGAGATGTTCAACGACATCGCACCCCGCTATGATTTCATGAACCGGTTCCTGTCTGCAGGAATCGACATCAGCTGGAGACGCAAGGCGCTTAAGACCCTGAAGGATCTGAATCCGCAGGAAATGCTGGATGTGGCCACCGGCACCGCCGACGTGGCCATCATGGCTTCCAAACAGTTGTCGCCCAAAAAGATCATTGGGATCGACATCTCCGAAGGGATGCTTTCTTTCGGAAGACAAAAAATAGACCGACTGGGACTCAAAGATGTCATTTCACTTCAAACAGGTGACAGCGAACATATTGAATTTGCCGATGACCGTTTCGATGCCGTAACGGTGGCATTCGGCGTCCGAAACTTCGCCCATCTCGATAAAGGCATCGCTGAAATTCACCGGGTACTCCGTCCGGGAGGCAAACTGGTGGTCCTGGAGTTCTCCCGGCCCCATCTGCCGGGCGTGAGTGGACTGTACAATCTGTACATGAACCATATCGCCCCAGGGATGGGAGGCATCTTCTCGAAGAACCGGGCCGCCTACCAATATCTAAATGATTCCGTCCAACGCTTTCCGGAAGGAAAGGCCTTCCTCCAGGTGTTGGAAAACGCAGGATTCAAGCAAACCTTATGCAAACGTCTCAGTCTGGGCATCTGCTCCATCTATACCGGCGTAAAATAATCTCCGGGCTGTTCATATTGATCCTCACCGCGGGCAGCGCTTTCGCCCAGCGGCAGTTCAACATGCCCGACCATGATCAGAAACCCTACTACTTCGGCATCATCCTGGGGTACAACACCTCCCATTATAACATCACCCATCACCCCACGTTTCTGCTGCGGGACACCATCCGGACCATCGAATCCCTGAACAGCGGACGCGTTCACCTGGGCATCCTCGCCAATTGGCAGGTGAACGACCGGATTGATATCCGGGGCTATCCCCTGCATCTCATCTTCAGTGAAAAAAAATTCGATTACACCGAAAAGGAAGTGACCGGCACCACGCAGCAGCGGGTGGAATCCATCGTGATGAGCTTTCCGCTGCAGGTTAGGCTCAAGAGCGACAGGATCGGAAACTTCAGGGTCTATACTTTGGCGGGAGGTAAATATGATTTCGACCTGGCCAGCAATGCCGGGGCGCGCAACAGCGAGAACATCGTCAAGGTAAAAAAATCAGACCTCGGAGTGGAAGGTGGCATCGGCTTCCAATTCTTCTTCAAATACTTCATCTTCTCGCCCGAGATCAAGTTCAGCTATGGGCTGACGAATGTGCATGCGCGCGACGAATCGCTGCGCTATTCGAATGTGATCGACAAGATGAACTCCCGGATGGTGATGTTCTCCCTCCACTTTGAGGGTGGCGGGCTGGGATTCTGATACAGAAGGCCTGCTCAAGGGCCTTTCATCCTTACTCAATAATCATATTCGCGGCGATGCATGTTCCATCGCAAACCAACGGAGCCGAAGATGTTCATATCCACATCGGGTGACTTTCGCGCGTATGCGTTGAACTCCAGGAAGAGATTTTCCTTCCACTCATAGCCCAGCCAAAGATTGGCATTCATCCATTTGGAGGTGGAAGCGGCCCCGAATACATTCCCGTAATCCGCAGCACGGGTGGTGTAGGGCAAAAAGATATTATTCCCCCAGTTCTGGCCGTTGATATCGGTTCCACCCAACCAGTAATTGACGCGTGCTTTCGCATGCCATTTGTTGGCCGGCTGATAGCGCAGGATGCCCACAAACTCACGCACATTCGCCATCAGCGGATGTGCCAGGGGTTGGTTGTAGTGGGTATAGTTGGCTATGCTGTCCCTGTGGGTGTAAGTGAACGGACGAATCAGATTTGCCTCAAGCTGCAGATCGAGATTTTTCACACCGAAAAGATCCACATGCTTCAATCCCGCCTGGATGGCCCATTTGTTGACCCAGGAACCTTCCTTTTTTAATTCACCCAGATTGAACTCATCAAGCAGGATCTGCCCGTACAACTGAAATCTGCGCG
>JBEEMB010000341.1:0-3372 GCA_041167815.1 Bacteroidota bacterium
CGTGCCACCATTGGGGATGATCACATGAATGTGATGCTGTCGCTGTGAGGTTGCTATAAGGTTAGAACTAACAAGTGTAACATTGGAAATATTCTGCTCCACCGGATTCAGGAGGATCATATCCGGGTCAAAAGGGGTTCCATTGCCTGAACAACCCTGTGTGGTGAAATACTGTGAGACAGCGATGGGCTGGTCGGATGTGATGGAATTCGCAGTATTATTTGTAAATTCGTAATAGGAGTTGTTCACGAAGGATCCCGCAGGTATTAGCGTACCGTTGAGGTACACATTGGCAGAAGGAGTGCTTTTCATGATCCGGTAGAAATTCGCGGGTCGGCTGAAACTGGGGACTGTCAGAAAGCTTTTTCCCCACGATGCCACGGGATACAATTGCTGATAAAGGTTATCTGATGATGTATTTCCTCCGGTACATGCACCAATTCTGATTTTACCTGCGCCTGAAAATACAGCAATCCTTTTGCATCCTGATGTGCCGGAGGCCAGTGATCTAATGGTTGACCCCGTTAGATCTACGCCAAGCCAGCTGCCGCTTGTAGCTGTCGGATTGACGGTACCGAGCACTTGAAATATCTCACCTTTATTTAAGGTCACTTGATTTACGCTACCGGCCGCCCATCCATTGGTGGTGTTTGCGGAAGGCACGATTTCAACGAGTGTGTTATCTTCGACGGCAATGACGGTAAAGTAAGAATTTGATCTGCCCTCGTTTGAAATTTGGGTGTAGTTCATGGATACATACTCCCTCCCCAGCACGTTCGTCGGAAGACATACCGTCGCTCCGCTAACGGCACTGGCGGAAATATAAGAGTATACAACCACTGGCTTGTCAGCGGTTACACGCACTGTTTTACCGCTAACCAACCCCGAACCCGTTAAAAAAAGGGTGTTGGGAATATTGACCGTGACCACCTGACCGGCCGTAAGCGAACCAGATTGAATGACTGCACCTCCATATACTTCCACATTGTAGGTGGTGGCCATATCAGAAGTGATATACAGCGTCATGTAGAGGCTGTTCGCACTGCCGTTTAGCATGGCTACGTGATAAGAATAAGGTATCCAGAATTCTTTCCCTTTGTTGGAAAAATCCTGTGCGTATCCCGCTACGCTGAACATCAACAAGGCAAGCAGTAGTTTGAATTTCATCATCAAGAGCGTTCTGTGTTGTGCTTCTCGCAATTTAAGGCATTAAGGTCAGGCTTGTCTACGAAAAATATAATAGACATATAAAAAGCTCATAGGTTTACTTAAAAAATAACCTTTGGCTTTCATAGTGCATTTAGGAGAATTCTTGTTCACACATTATCCTGAGTTATTTAGAATTTTCAACAGGGATAAAAAAAACACCTGAATCGTTGGCTTCGATCAGGTGTTTTTCCGATGACATGTAGATGTACTCAATTCATCAATCAAAATAACTAAGGTTCGTCTCCGGGGTCAACGCCAGCACCGTTTCGTACATCAGCCGTATGGTATTTTCGATATCATCCTTATGAAGCATTTCCACCGTAGTATGCATGTAGCGCAAAGGGATGGAAATCAGCACCGAAGGACATCCGTCGTTGGCATAGGCAAAAGAATCGGTATCCGTTCCGGTGCTGCGGCTCAAGGTGCGCCATTGGACGGGAATGTTTTTGTCTTCAGCGGTTTCCCGAACGAAATCCAGCAGCTTGTTGTGGATGGCCGGCGCATAGGCGAGTGAGGGACCTTTCCCGCAAGCGATGTCTCCTTCAATGATCTTGTTGACCATCGGCGTAGTGGTATCGTGCGTCACATCTGTGATGATCGCTACATTCGGCTTGATCCGACGGGCCATCATCTCTGCACCGCGCAGTCCGATTTCCTCCTGCACCGCATTCACAAAATAGAGGGCGTAGGGGAGTTTCTTCTTGTTTTCCTTCAAGAGACGGGCTACTTCAGCGATCATGAATCCGCCCACGCGGTTGTCCATCGCCCGTCCGATCAGGTAGTCGAAGGCGAGCTCATCATAGCCTTCTTCGTAGGTGACGACCGCCCCGATATGAATTCCAAGGGATTCCACATCCTTGCGATTGCGGGCACCGCAATCCAGGAAGAGGTTGTCAACCTTCGGTGCGGGTTCCTTGCTGTCGTTGCTCGACATGCGTGTATGGATGGCCGGCCATCCGAAAACGGCCTTTACCGGGCCTTTTCGACCGTGAATGAATACGCGCTTTGCCGGGGCCACCTGATGGTCCACCCCGCCATTACGTTTCAGATAGATGAGTCCTTCTGCCGTGATGTAGTTCACGAACCAACTGATCTCGTCGGCATGCGCTTCAAGTACCACTTTAAATGGGGCACCCGGATTGATGATAGCAGCTGCCGATCCATAGGGATCGGTGAATTGTTCATCAGTATATGATTTGATGTATTCCAACCAGACTTTCTGTCCATTCCACTCAAAACCGGTGGGAGAGGGTGTGTTGATCAGGTTTTTCAGAAAAGCATAGGATGCTTTACCTGTTACTTTCTTTGTCTTTGACTTATCCTGTTTTGCCATATTTGATATAAAATTGTACCTGTGGTTGGCCGTGTAAGAAGGAAAAGAGGGGAGCCGAATGCTTTGATTGCTACGAGGACTTAAGGTCGCAAGATGATGATGGCCGGTGTTTTAACGGTATCGCTCACATTACCCTGATCGTCTCGCATCCAAAAACGAAAGGTAGCCGTATCAGGTCGTGTACACCTCGGTTGTAGTTCGAATGGGTAAGTAAAAGAAAGGACGACATCTCCGTCAAAGTTGCGCGACCTTATCAGGTCCGTTGGAATTTTGTAGAGCTGAGAGTCTATGAAATTGCTTGAAGGACAACGGGTCGTTGTTTTCATCACATACACCATGTCTTTGAAGTCTCCTTCCTTATCTGTCAACCTCATGATGATTTGCAAGTTCCCGAAAGCAGGAACAGTCGTTGAACTGACACTTTTCAGGGTGAGTTGGGGTTGGCTCTTGAACGTATCTTTGCTGCAGGCTGTCAACAAAGCTGCACTGATGATGAAGGACAGAAAACTCCGCATGGCGCTTTCGTTTTAGTTCTCCAAAAATAACCGTTCCGGCTTGAAAAACGTTTTCTATTCTGATCAATTTGCCAATCCGGGGTTGGAATTTAACAATTCCGACTTCAACCTTGCCGCATTGGACATGTTCAGGTTTCAATATGGCGGGAATGAAATCTATCGCAGGTTTGTGGACACCCTGGGTGCCGTGCCGGAAAACATCAGTAAATTGGATGAAATACCCTTCCTGCCCATCCGTTTTTTTAAAACCCACCGGGTTGTCACAGGGATGGATGAGGTTAGGCGGATATTCAAAAGTAGTGGTACATCCGGATC
>JBEEMB010000259.1:0-5079 GCA_041167815.1 Bacteroidota bacterium
CAAACCATGTTTTACTATGTCGTTATGGAGGAATACCAGTATTGAATGCATGAAATGGGCAAATCGAGTCTGCTTAAGAAGTCGCTAAAGATCCATTTCTATTGCGGACTCCTGATATGTAAGATTCGCTGGTAGACTTCACATCGCCTTTCATCTCCCCGCGAATATGACCGCCGTCAGTTTCAGGCGCGTTCGAAGAGCCATTTACGCGGTTTTATTGGTTTCAGACCGAATTTCTGGATACTTGTCTGCAAGTGTTTCAAGGCTTCATCCACAGAGTCCGTCACCAGGAACAGGTTCATGTCTTCTGCGGAAATGGTATGTTCCCTTTTCATGCGTTCAATGTGTTCGAGCATGTCTTTGTGATAATCCTTGCAGAAGATGATCACTGGAAATTCCTTGATTTTTCGGGTCTGAATCAGGGTCATGGCTTCGAAGAGTTCATCCAGGGTGCCGAAGCCGCCGGGCATGATGACGAAGGCGTATGAATATTTCACCAGCAGGGTTTTCCGCACAAAGAAGTATCTGATATTGACCCATTTGTCGAGGTACGGATTGGGTTTTTGTTCATGTGGCAACAGGATGTTGCAGCCCACGGACCTGCCGCTCACATCTTTGGCGCCGCGGTTGGCGGCTTCCATCAAACCTGGGCCTCCGCCTGTGAGAATCGTGTAACCCAATCGCGCGATTTCTGCCGAGAGTCGGCGGGTTAGTTCATAATATTCATGTGTCTCCGTGTATCTGGCAGAGCCGAACACACAGACACTGGGCCCGGTGAAATGAAGTGCCCTGAACCCCCGGATGAATTCGCGGGCCACCTTCACGACGAATTTCAGGTCCTCCCAACGGGAACGAGGACCATCGAGGAAACGGATTTCCTGTTCTCTTAACCCTTGCTTTTGTAGTTCACCCATAATTACAGGATTCCCATCAAACCTAATTCAAAATGACGAGAATCCTGTGATCTGAGCGGCTATATGCGGAAGCCGCATTGCCCGTAAGAACTCATCGATGTGCGATGAAAATAGGGATGCGATGTTGCCGGATGAGATCTGTCACGAAGCTTTTTTTGAACATGGAAGATAGTTCGCCCCGACCAAAGGCTCCCGTGACCAGGAGGCTGCCTCTTCTTTCGCCAACCCATTTAGTAAGGCCTTCCCGGTTTTCTCCGGCAAGATGTTCAATGCTTACTGATTCGTAGTGTCGTGCCATGAGTTCTTCGATCAGCGGGAGTTGCGGGATCTCCGCATCACTTTCTTCAGAGGCACATACGAGCATGGCGTCCATTCGGCTGCAAGCCGGGAAGAGGTAAGAGAATTGACGTATCGCGAATACGGAGGATGCCTTACCGTCGTATGAAAAAATGAGATTGAAGGGTTTGAGGAATTGCTCGGGTACCAGCATCACCGGACATTCGGAGGATTGAAGGGTTTTCTTCAGGTAATCGTTGGGCTGATGGTGGTCGATGTTTTCATAAAACAATTCGCTGCTGACGATGAGCAGATCTGCAAATCGTGTTTCTTCGATCAATTCCTGAAGTGCAAAGAGCTCCGTGTCTTTATGCACCCGATATTCGAACCCCTCTTTGATGCAACGCTCTTCGAATTTTTTGATATTCTTCCTAACCAGGCCGTCATCTTCCTGATAGGGAGGCATTACAACAGGCGTACCCATTCCCATGCCTGTGTATCCGATTACTTCGCGGTAATCAATCGGACTGAGGAATACACCGGTGATCAAAGCCGGCTCCTGTTCGTTTATCCAGCTGGCCAATTGCATGGCGCCCTCTGAGAAATGTTTTCCGTCGAAAGCAATGAGGATTTTTTTCATAAATCTTTGGTTTAGCGCGTGACTGGTTCGTAGTTGGAATTTCCATGAACCGACATGATGTAAAACAAATGAACCTTTGGCGGGTTACCTATGACGGCGGTCAGTATACTGTATTGCCGATAACACTGTAACTTTACCATTATGACTTTCATCTATTTCATCCTCGTTCTGCTCCTGACTTTCATCCTCATGGAAGGCATCACCTGGGCCACGCATAAATGGGTGATGCATGGATTTCTGTGGTATCTGCATAAGGATCATCACCAGGTGGAGCCCGGATTCTTCGAAAAGAATGATGCCTTCTTCGTCATATTTGCCATACCCAGCATGTTGCTGATCATGTTCGGAAGTCAGGACGGGGTCTGGTGGATGCAGGCCATAGGTTTTGGTATCATGGCGTATGGATTCGCTTATTTCATGGTACATGACGTCATCATCCATCAACGCTTCAAATGGTTCTCCCGGAGCAGGAATACCTATGTGCGGGCAATCCGCTGGGCGCACAAGATGCACCACAAGCATCTTGGCAAGGAAGACGGGGAGAGTTTCGGCATGTTGTATGTCCATCAAAAATATTGGGAAAAGGTGCGACGCGACAAGCGGCTGATGGCCGCAAAAAAAGTCGAATACGCCCCGGAGACTTAGTGGTTTCTTCCTCGAAAGATCCCGTTCAAGTCAGCGGATCACCCGACTTTCAACCTGCCTCAATCATCTCTTGCCATAATATTTCCCCATCGAGCATCCAACAACATACGACTATATCATAGCCGGCATGGGCTGTGCGGGCCTTGCGTTGGCCGTGCACATGCAACGGGCGGGACTGTTACACGATAAGACCCTGTTGATGATCGACCGGGATCCAAAGCGGGTGAATGACAGGACATGGTGTTTTTGGGAAACCGGTGAGGGGCCCTTCGAATCCGTTGTGAGCCACCGCTGGGATCAGGCCTGGTTTCATGCCGAAGGTTATTCCGGCCGGAAAGAACTGGCTCCTTACGCCTACAAGATGATTCGGGGAATCGACTACTACAACCATTGTCTTTCCATCCTCCGTGATATTCCAAACATCACCATCTTGCACCATCAGGTTGATGCCATCCGACAGGACGACCATCACGCAGTGTTGGATGCAGGAGGAAAGGAGTATAAAGCTGGCCTGCTTTTCAATTCGATTCTCTTCCACGAACTTTTGCCATCTGCTGGCGATCATATGCTTTTACAGCATTTCAAGGGCTGGATCATTCGCACACAGGAGGACCTTTTTGACCCGAAGGAAGCAACGTTGATGGATTTTCGTCCGGATCAGCGGCATGGTACCACATTCGTGTATGTGATGCCATTTGATAACAGGACAGCGCTGGTTGAATACACGCTTTTTACGGAAGCGTTGCTTTCACAGGAAGCATACGACGAGGGTTTGAAGGCTTATATCTCCGATCAACTTGGATGTGCGGAATATCAAGTGCTGGATGAAGAGTTCGGTGTCATCCCGATGACCACCATGGCATTCCCTGCATCTCATGGCCGCATAATAAACATCGGAACCGCGGGCGGACAGACAAAGGCATCCTCCGGATACACGTTTACATTCATTCAACGCCATGCGGCCGCCATAGTGTCTGCGTTAACAGCTACAGGAAAGCCACCCGTTCCGCAACCCTGGCAAACGAAGCGATTTGCATGGTACGATGGAGTCCTCCTGCATATCCTCGCTAAAAATATCCTGCCGGGTTGGTTTGTTTTCCGGGAATTGTTCCGCCACAATCCTACTCATTTGATTTTCCGTTTCCTGGATAATGGCACCACCTTCTCTCAGGAATTCAAGCTTATGAATACACTGCCGCACTGGCCTTTCATGCGTGCTGGCCTGACCGAATTGATGCACATGCTCCGACGTGGGAAAAAGAAAAAAAGATGATGAGGATTTTCCGTGTGTAAGGACCAGCAATTTCCTGGATGATTTGATAAAAATAAATATATGTCTTCGACGGTTTTCGAAACATCACAGACGGATGATATCACATTTGTAGAACATATCTGTTGGCAGATGTTGTCCGATGCGGCCAAAGACCGAAAGCACCCTATGCACACCGTGGTGATTGGGACAGTGGCAGGCGCCCTTGCACATTTGCGTACGGTGGTACTTCGGCGAGTGGATATCGACACACGGAAGCTCTATTTTCATACGGATATCAGAAGTGCCAAGATTGATCAGATGCTAGCCACGGGGCAGATTAGCTGGCTAGCCTACGACCCTTCACGTCGTTCGCAAATCAGGTTGAGTGGCCCCACGGTAATACATCATGGAGATGAGCTGGCGCAGTTGCATTGGTCGAACACACAACATCATAGTCGCCGGTGCTATCTGCTGCCGGAGGGGCCTGGACAGCCTTTGATGCAGGATCCGGCCATGGAAGAGGATCGTCTGAGTGATTTCTCGTATTCCAAAGAAGAGAGTGAGGCAGGTTTTGAACGCTTCGTCGTCGTAGCAACCCAGGTGGATTCCATGGAATGGTATTACACCCACAGCAAAGGGAACAGAAGGGCGTTATTTTCCTATCAACATGGACATTTGGTCGATCAGACATGGTTGACACCATGATGTCTGTTGTCTCGAAGCCGTCAAGCCCAAGCCATCATTTCTCAACGTTGGACGTATTCCAGACCATTTCAGCAATAATCGAACGTCGGTGGCGTTTGCTATGGATTTGCCTCAGCAAAATGGCATCCTATAGACATGCACCAACAACACCCGGTCCCACATTCATTGGATAGAACCTTGCATTGGATATCCCGCAGCTTTGTCTTTGGCGCGTTCATCATGGCTATTGTCCAGTTTCTCAATATGCGTGGTTTATGGACAGATGAATCAGCAGTAGCCATTAACATCGTGAAGCGGGATTATCTTGGGTTGATGAAGCCGCTCGATCATCTACAGGTCGCTCCGGTGCTCTACCTGTGGATTGTGAAGTTTTTATCACAAATATTTACAGAACAAGAGTGGGGCCTTCGATTGTACTCGCTGTTTTCCTATTTCATTGCGCTTTGGTTGTACTGGCGTTTATTACGCCGGTTTGTCAAAGATGAAGCCGCCTTACTCTTTGGCATCGCACTCTTTGTTTTCAATAACAAGTTGTTCTATTACGCCGATGAGGTCAAGCAATACATGAATGATGTGATGGTCACATTGGCGTTGATATCATTGGCGTTGGATTGGCGACCAGATGACAGAAGGTCTGTTATTAATTT
>JBEEMB010000277.1:0-3472 GCA_041167815.1 Bacteroidota bacterium
GTGATCAAAAAATGGGGCCAGGGGACGCGCTTTCAATACTTTCGGCGCATTCATCCCCAGATCGTATGAATTTACAAGAGAGGCTGTCAAGCTGTCCAATCCTTCGTCGAATTCAACGATTAAAGTCAGACTATCCACAGCCCAGCTCCTTAAAGGAACGGGTGCTGTAAGGTCTGAACGGCTGCCGGCGACACTGTTGACTTTTCCGGGTGTCCCGCCTTGCGCCGCCTGGCTGACAGACCAGTTGGCTGCACCATGACAGGGAAATCTGTGATCTATCATCTCAAAAGACCATCCACCGTTTTGTTTTATTGGGTTTTGGTAATCGGATGACTCAAATTTTACAGCATGGACCACCATACCTTCCGAAGAAAAGAGTACGATCTCATCGCCGTCATTATCAATGGAAGGAAAAGGATTCAGGGCAGTGCTGCGACCGTAGCTTGAGAAAGTCTGCAGATGGGTTTTAGGACAAAGGATGAGCACACTGTCAGGCGGTAAAACAATGCCAGAACCGATCGTCCCCGTAGTAACACCATCGGAAATCATGCATCCATCCAGTCGAAGGGATCTGTTTGACACATTCTTCACTTCTATGAATTCAGCGGCCGGTAAACCAACAACAGGCAACGGGTCTGCCATGAATTCTGTTATGAGCAGCTCGAATCTCTGCAATGGCTGGCTGGAAACCGGACAGATCCACAGGAGGGCAAAACATCCAATGATCAAAGATTTCATGGATGCAAGCTATCACGCCGGGCACCCCTATGACAAGGATAAATAACATTTATTTGGAAGAAAAAAACAGTCCCGTTACCTTTATACCACAAATGCTCTCGATTAAAAAACATACGAAGAAGTCTAAAAAACATTCCGCAAGATTGGAAGGGTAGTACTTTTTGTATGTGTTCACATAAGTAAAAGCCTTCCGATACCGGGAGGCTTTTTTCTTTTTAACCATCATCAAACCCTTTAAGAAAGTAAAACATGAAAGTTGCAGTTGTAGGAGCCACCGGCCTGGTGGGTACAAAAATGTTGCAGGTCCTTGCAGAGCGTAATTTCCCGGTGGACGAACTCATCCCGGTGGCTTCTGAGCGTTCCGTTGGTAAGACCGTAGAATTCAAAGGAAAATCATACACTATCGTCGGTTTTGCCGATGCCATCGCTGCAAAACCTGATGTAGCCATATTCTCAGCCGGAGGAGGAACTTCGCTTGAACTTGCACCTCAGTTTGCAGCCGCAGGCATCACAGTCATAGATAACTCTTCTGCCTGGAGGATGGATCCCACTAAAAAGCTTGTAGTGCCCGAGATCAATGCCCATACGCTGACGCGTGAGGATAAAATCATTGCCAATCCGAACTGTTCCACTATTCAGATGGTGGTGGTACTGAATCCCCTCCACAAACGCTATGGCATCCGCCGGGTCGTAGTTTCCACTTACCAGAGTGTGACCGGCACCGGGAAAAAAGCTGTTGATCAGTTGATGGGCGAACGGCAAAAGGCTGTGGCGGGATCAGAGGAACAATATCCGATGGCTTATGCCTATCCCATAGATCTGAACGTCATCCCACAAATCGATGTATTCCTCGACAATGGATATACCAAAGAGGAGATGAAGATGACCAACGAAACGAAAAAAATCATGGGGGATGACTCCATCCGGGTAACGGCCACCACGGTCAGAATTCCGGTGATGGGCGGCCACAGTGAAAGTGTCAACATCGAATTCGAGCAGGATTTTGATCTGGCCGAAGTACGAGAAATCCTCTCCAACGCCCCCGGTGTTGTAGTGGTCGACGATCCGGCTAAACAGCAGTACCCGATGCCTAAAGATGCACACGACAAAGACGACACCTTCGTAGGACGTATCCGTCGGGATGAGTCGCAGTCCAACACACTGAACCTTTGGATTGTGAGTGATAACCTGCGGAAAGGTGCAGCCACCAATGCCGTGCAGATCGCTGAATATCTATCCGCGCATGGTCTGCTCTGATCAGACGGCCGCATTTATTTTTGAATATGTGAAACGCCCCGGATCAATCTTCGGGGCGTTTTGCATTCATTTATTCACTTACTGCACGATTGAGGAACTTCAACAACGGATGTAAGGCTTTACATGCATCAATTGATTCTTTTAATGCACGATCGGAGCATAACAATGCGTCTTGCAATGGTTTCATCGCCACGAAACTCTTGTATTTGAGGAAGGTTGCAGCCGGATTGTCTGCTTCGTAACCCTTGGGTACCCGCTGCAATCGCATGTCTGCTCCGTCAGATAAACCACGAAACTGTTCGACGAAGGCACTTGATTCCACGATTCCGCGGAACTCATCCAGGCAATAGTCGATTTCCTGTCTGACTTTCGCGAGATCAGCAGGTGCAGGCATCCACATGCCGCCACCAACAAAAGAAGCTCCGGGCTCCAGGTGGAAATAGTATCCGGCGAAGGTTGATTTTCTACCACCACGGGCCAGAGACGCTCCAAAATTTGTTTTATACGGAGCCTTGTTTTTTGAAAAACGTACGTCACGGTTGATCCTGAAAAGGGTCGACTTGGCAGTCTGCCCGGCGATATCGGGGTCAAATGCGGCGATGCCATCGATCAGTTCGGCGATGAATTCAATATGATGATTCCTGGCGGATTCGTAAGACGAGCGATGTGCGTCAAACCAGGATTTATCATTGTGTGTGGCCAGATCACGAAGAAAAGCCAGGGTTGAGGAATGTACCACTGAATATTTTGATGAGTAATGATTA
Source organism: Bacteroidota bacterium (assembly GCA_041167815.1). GTDB lineage: Bacteria > Bacteroidota > Bacteroidia > Chitinophagales > Chitinophagaceae > Pollutibacter. Next base: position 2,760 of record JBEEMB010000277.1, read on the forward strand.
AAAACCCGGATCAAACGCTGCCCCAGTTTTCGCCGCTACGGATCCGGTAAACCGTCATTTCACTGACACCATATTTATCTGCAAGCTGGCGATAGGTGAGTTTTCGCTTCGGATCTTCCAACATTTTTTTGATGGATCTTACCTGTGTAAGACTCAACTTCAGCCCCTTTTTCCTCGCAGACTGGGATTCTTTGTAGGCAAGTTTTGCCGGTGATTGCTGCTGATGTGCTGCGACCTCCTGTTGAGAGGCCCATTTCAGATTGCTGGCGCGATTGTCCAATTTATCGTGATTCAAATGGAGGACGAACTTTTGTTTGGCTGATGCCTTTTTGTGGAATATCCTGGCCACTTCCCGGTGGATATAGAGTGTGCTTTTGTTATCTGCACGATGCAGATTGAGGCTTCGATAGCCGGTCGTCAGCGACCCGCTGAGGAGTTTTCCATCGGCGTGCAGATCATCGGTGTAGCTTGCGATCCTTCCGTTGCTGGATACGGCGTACTTCTTTCGAAGCTCCTTCCATCCGGGGAACTGGAGTTGTTTCCAGTCCTCCCCGGTAACTTTTTTGATCATTAGGTGGATGTTTAGATGTTGAATATACTAAAATCCAAACTTTTATAGAAATTCCCGGGAGCACCTGGCTCAGTATCAAATGTCTTTTCCTGCAAGCGCGAGAAACGCATTTTCATCCATGATATGTATCGTTCCAATCTTC
>JBEEMB010000346.1:0-2991 GCA_041167815.1 Bacteroidota bacterium
GTTAATTACAAAAGGACGGTTGATTCCATTATCTTGCGAGCATGGACCGCGCAGCATTTCTTACGACGGCTTTTACATTGGCAGGCGGGCAGTTGATGGCAGACCTGAAGGTGCCCGGCCAGGTCTTGTCGATGGCTGAAGGCGTCGTCAGCCCTCCATATCTGCGGAAAGGTGACCGGGTGGGCATTACTTCCCCCGCCGGATTTATCCGCGAGGAAGAGATCCTGCCCGCGGTGGAGCGGCTGTTGGATTGGGGTTTTGAGGTGAGGGTAGGGGATTCGATTGGACGACGCGATGGTACGTTCGGCGGGACCGACGAAGAACGGGCGGCAGATCTGCAGGCCATGCTGGATGATCGGGATATCAAGGCCGTTCTTTGTGCAAGAGGCGGATATGGCGTCGGTCGTATCCTCGACCGTTTGGACTACCGCCGATTCCGGCAACATCCCAAATGGGTCATCGGTTTCAGCGACATCACGGCCTTGCATCTGGACATGCTCGCCAAATGCGGAATAGCCTCCCTTCATTCCAAGATGTGCAACAGCTTTCCGACAGACTGGTCCGCCGCTGATGCCGAGGCGAAATCCACGATCCTCTCGATCCGGGATGCTTTGACAGGATCGTCTATGCATTATGAAACCCCATCACATCCCAAGAACCGATTGGGGAAAGCTTCGGGGTTGCTGATCGGCGGTAATCTGTCGGTCGTCCAGCATTGTATGGGTACCCCGTCTGATCCTGTTACAAGAGGCAGGATCCTCTTTCTGGAAGATGTCGGAGAATACCGGTACAATATCGATCGTATGTTGACGAATCTGCATCGGGCAGGGAAGTTTCGGAATCTCTCGGGACTCATCATCGGTGGATTCACCCGCTTGAAACAAGAAGTCCCCGGAGATGAATTCGGCAAGGAGGTGGCAGATATGATTTTGGAAAAAGTTGATGGAACATCCTACCCCGTAATCTTTGATTTTCCGGTTGGTCATCAGCGAAACAACTTCGCACTCAAATGCGGTGTTCGTCATTTCCTGGATGTTGGGCCGCAGCATGTACATCTGAAAGAAATAAAATGAAAGGACCGATCAGGATTTCACCCGACACCGAAAAAAAAATGTCTGAAGATCAAATCATCATACCTCCCTTTCTCCGAAAAGGGGATACCATTGGCGTTGTGTGCCCGGCAGGCCATATGCCTACATCAAGGATGCGTACCTGCTTCAAGGTATTGCGGGAGGAATGGGGATTCGAGGTGATTAAAGGAAAGACATTGGGGACGGGTGATGGATATTTCTCAGGATCGGATGAGGAACGCGCGGCGGATCTGCAACGAATGCTGGATGATGATGATGTCGATGCGATCCTCTGTGCACGGGGTGGCTATGGCGTTGGAAGGATCATCGACCGGCTGGATTTCACCCATTTCCGAAAGCGTCCGAAATGGCTGATCGGATTCAGTGACATCACTGTGTTGCATGCACATATCCTGTCGCAATGCGGCGTCGCAACGATACACGGACCTATGGCATCCGCATTTGCTGCAGGTGGCTGGCAGAAACCTTCTGTGCAGTCGTTGCACCGGGTATTGCGTGGACTGAAGTCAGCCTATACTTGCGATCCGCACCCGCTCAATCGAAATGGAACGGCCTCGGGTATCTTATTCGGCGGTAATCTTTCGCTGCTCGCGCATCTGGTGGGAACCCCCTCTGAGGTCGACCTGAAAGGGAAGATCCTGTTCATCGAAGATGTCGGGGAGCTCTTGTATAATATCGACCGGATGCTGTATCAGTTGGATCGGGCCGGTCGGCTGGCCGGATTGGCGGGCTTGATAGTCGGCGGTTTCACAGAATGCAGGGATACCGAACGTCCATTCGGTCAAGATGTGCTTACCATCATCTCGGAAATCGTAGCTCGATATTCCTTCCCGGTATGCTTTGGGTTTCCGGTAAGCCATGGACCAGAGAACATGGCGCTTAAATCAGGCGTCCACCATCAACTTTCGATCAGTATCAAAGGCGTCAGGCTGAAGGAAGCCTGACATTTTTTGGAAGGATGATATTTGTTTTGGGCAGCATGTTTTCTGGCACGTCTGAAATTTGTGGCTTTGTTGAGAGGGCTTTGTCGTCTTTCTTCACACGCTTCTCTCTCAACTTCATCATCGGAAGCTCAAAGTACTTGTACAACAGCGCGGATATCCCGAATACCAGTATGAAGTATGACACGTAATAAATGATGGCCTTGGCATCGGTAAAAGGCCTGCCTCCGTAGATCCTGAACCCATCCATGATGAGGGTCCGGTGGATGAGATACATGGAATAGGAGATCATGCTGACATAAGTGATCGGTGTGGCCCAGCGAACAGGCCCGGATTTCACCGTAGAAGCAAGGGGCAGGAACATCAGGATAGCAAAAGAACAGATGGTGAATCGGAAAGTCGATTGAAAGAGCGGTCCAAAATCGTAGAGTCTGAAGAAAAGATAGAGCACGGAACCTATGGCGAAAACCTTCCAGGTGTTTTGCTTCCAGGTATTTTCGTAATAATAGGCGATGTAAGCTCCCAGTACCCCAAAGGAGATGGAGTCCAGCCGCAGGATCATGCGGCTTCTGAAGTATTTTTCAAAATTCACGCGTTCGAACATCATGTCATATCGTCCATCCGGAGACGCCAGATAGGCGAAGAAAAACCTGGCAGCCAATGGTAGGATCAGAAAAAGGAGGATCGTGGCCAACACCACTTGTTTTACTTTCAGTTTGGGAAACAGCTTGGCGATGCCAATGGATGTCAGCGGGAATGAGATGTAAAACCATTCCTCGACCGTTAGACTCCATGCTACGGAAAAGAAATCTGGCGTAGCTGATGCGAAATTCTGGAGAAAGAAGAAATATTTCCAGCTGAAGCCACGCATATCATCCCTTGATACGTAAACGAAGGCTATCATCACCAGCAGGATCAGGTAGTAGTTCGGCAGGGTGCGGTACCACCTGAATTTCCAG
>JBEEMB010000365.1:0-4120 GCA_041167815.1 Bacteroidota bacterium
GGCCCATCGCACAGGGAAGCCCCCTGCTTGATGTGAGTGCCGTAAATATGAGTGCTTTGACCGACAAGGATGTGGATGCACTGATGCCGATCGCAGTAAACATCCTCTGGCTTGATCTGTCCGGCATGCCCGTCACGGATGCTTCGATGGATAACCTGGCCAAATGTCTTCATCTGCGCAGGCTTTCGCTCAAGGGCACGCGTGTTGGGTCTGATGGCATCCGGAAAATTTCCACACTTCAATCTTTGCAGCAATTGAATATCGTGAATACACCGGTTGATGAAGGAGTGCTTTCGATGTTGGGAAGCCTGCCCGCATTGGAAAGGGTATATGCCTGGCAGACACGCATCACTCCGGCTGCGGCTGAAGTGTTCATGAAAAATTCACCCCGCATCCGACTGGAGACGGGATATAATGTCAAGCCATGATGGAATCCCCATTTGCATTCGGAGAACGCCTGGTCATCGGAACCGCAGGACTGGCGGGACTTTGGGGCCCCGTGGATCCGGCAGAATCGCTCCGTACCCTGCTGTTGGCCTTTGAGGCCGGGATTCTTCACGTCGATACGGCACCGGCCTATGCACATGCACAGCCGCTCGTAGGAAAAGCCCTGAAGGAATGGACAGGTCCGCGTCCGTCTGTCAGTACCAAGGCCGGTAAAAAAAGATCCGATAGTCCGGATATCGCCATCCTCGATTATTCACCCGAAGGCATTCGGACATCTGTCGAAGAGAGCCTGCAATTGTTGGGTGTCGAGGTGATCGATCTGCTGTTCCTGCACGACCCGGTTGCCATGAAGCCGGAGGAATATGAGCCGGCCATCACCGAAATGACAAGCCTTCAGCAAAGAGGACTGGTTCGCTCCCTGGGTATGGGCGGACAGTTTGCAGATGATTTCTGGGGACATGCAAGCTCCGGACTGTTTTCTCATTTCATGGGTTTCAATCGCTACAACGCCATCCGTCAGGAAGCTAACGGTTACGTATACCCGAAAATTAAAGAGGCCGGTATGCGGATCTGGCAGGCGAGTCCTTTGTACATGGGACTCCTCGGGAACAAGTATCATCAATATTTGACAACAAGACCGGAGTGGATCCCTGATGCGGACTTTGCGGCGGCTCAGGCATTGCATGCCCGATGTGCCTCATCCGGATGTTCCATGACCGGTGTGGCGCTGAACTATGTATTCCGTAGCGCTTCCATTGATCGCATGGTGCTTGGTGCGTCTCGTCCTGAAGAACTTCAAGCCACGCTGGATTGGCTGACAGATGAACAACATATTTCACTGGCAGATATATTGATTCATGATCATTTGTCGCCATATCAGGGCTGAGGCATCTTACTTAGGCAAAAAAATATAGTCAAATGCCATCCGGGGCTTCGTCAATGCCGTTAATTTTTAATTTTTTTGTGAATCACATGATATCTAAATCCATTGGGCTTCGTTTTAATGCCGCGTTGCTGGGCACAATCATTTCCGGATTGTTTGCCTGCTCAAACGCCCATGCTCCCCGATTTCGTCAGATCGTAATGACAACGGATCTGGTCGATGATCCCGCAGTGATTCATCTCTATGATTCATTGCACTCAGCCGTAGGCGTATGGCCTGCGCTGGAAAAGGCAAACAAAGCCGCGGGCATCCATTCCGTCAGGATCTGGCGGACGGGCACCCGACTGATGATGATGATCGAGGTTCCGGAGAACGCCGACATGTCAAAGCTTGATTCCCTTTATGTTTCCGCCGATCCGAAGGTGAAGGAATGGGGGGCGATGATGTCGAATTTCCAGCGATCACTTCCCGGTGTTGACAGCACGCAGAAGTGGACTTCCATGGAAGTTATTCATCACTACGAGAACGGGGCATATCTGAAATAAATATAAATATAAAATATTCTGATGTACCATATTGATTCTTTCGAGATCCATAAACTTACCCTTCCACTGGGACGAACTGTGGGCGATAATAACTGCAGTTACCAGGTGATCAATGTGGTGGCTGTATCATTAAGGACCAGGCAGGGCAATCAGGGATGGGGATACTCGGAGTCGGCCTGGCAAGGTCGCTTCCGTCATGATGCATGGTATGTGAGATCCTTGCCTGATGTTGACAAGCTGGAAGCTGATTTTCGGGCTACCTGGTGGCCCATTTTGCAAGGCCGCAGCCCGTTTGACCTGGAACAGGAACGTGTTACGTTTACATCCGATTTTCCCTGGCTGGATTCCTCGGTACGCCTGGCCCTTTGGGATCTGATGGCTCAGGAGAAAGGTGAGCCCCTTTACAGATTCCTCAATCCAAACAGTCGCCGGACAGAAGCAAAAGCCTATGGAAGCATTCTTGATTTTCCGCTATCAGACAGGGAAGTGCTTGATCTGACGGAACGATTCCTGTTGAATGGATTCGATACCATCAAGGTGAAGATTGGGGCAGATGATGTGGAAAGGGATCTTCGTCGATTGAAACTGATCCGTTCTTATGTGGGGGAGGATATCAAACTTACGGCCGACGGGAACGAGGCATGGGATTGGAAAACGGCACTTGACCGCATAGAAACCTATGAAAAAAACGGAATTGGACTGGAATATATCGAAGATCCGCTGAGGCGCGATGATATTGAAGGCTTCGCGGAATTGACCAAGCGCAGTCCCCTCCCCATCATCGGGCACGACTATGTGAATGACTTTGCATCCCTTGAGCGGTTGGTGAATCATGGCGGCCTGAAAGGGATACGCACCGGAAAGGACATCGATTACGCACTGCAATGCATTAAACTCGGCGAGCGGCTGAACATTCCCGTCTACCTGGGTAATTCCATGTTTGAGATCAATGCACACCTCGGACTTGCCTTCGATCAGGTGGACAGGACTGAATTTTCCCTGTTGGCGTGGAATGACATTCTCACACGCCCGATCAGCTTCAAGGGCGGACGCCTACAGGCTCCTTCGGAACCCGGACATGGATTGTTCCCAACTCAGGAAAGCCTGCTGGAATTCGAAAGCGAGCCCATCGAAGCGAAATCCTGAATATGCCACAGATCGATATCTCCCTGACGGATGGACTCGTGATCCTCGCCTATGTGATCGGCCTGGTAGCTGCAGGATTGTTCATGCGACAACGAAAATCCGCACCTGACGTCACAAGCTCCGACGAGCTTTTCCTGTCGGGAAGATCGCTGCCCTGGTACAAAGTAGGACTTTCGATCTTCAGTACGAATGTCAGTCCCTCGATGCTGGTCGCTTATTTCGGAGCGGCGTATTCGACCGGCATGGTGCTCGCCAATTTCGAGTGGATGGCATGGGTGTTCCTGCTCCTGCTATCATCCTTCTTCATTCCGCATTATCTGCGCAACCGCATCTCTACGATGCCGGAATTCCTGATGCAGCGGTTCGGTTCCAGGTCGCACGCATTCTTCACGATCTTCTCCATGTTCAGTTCTCTGATCATCTGGTCGAGTTTTATGCTCTGCATTGGCGGTCTGGTGATCAATCAGCTGACGGGTGTGCCGGTGCATTATTCGACCATCATCATCGTGCTCATTGCGCTTTCCTATTCGATGAACGGCGGATTGGATGCCATCGTTCACACGGGAGTGATCCAGTCCGTGGTGCTGCTTGCCGTCTCGCTCATGATCCTCTTTCTGGGACTGCACAAGGTGGGGGGTATTGAAACCTTATTGCGTGAGACACCGCCTGACTATTGGTCCATATTCCGTCCGTCAAATGATCCTGTTTATCCATGGCATGCCGTGCTGCTGGGCTATCCCGTGATCGGCATCTGGTTCTGGTGTACCGAACAGTCCGTTGTACAACGCACGCTGGCGGCAAAGAGCATACTTCATGGCCAGTTAGGTGCCTGGCTCGTCGCCGTACTTAAGATCTTCATGCCTTTTATATTCATTTTGCCGGGCATCATATGTCTCGTACTTGTAAAGACCGGCGGACTTCCCGCTTTGACAAATCCCGATCAGGCATATATCTCCATGGTCAAGGGCTTGCTACCCACAGGGTTCATCGGATTGGCGCTGGCAACCCTCCTTGTGTCCGTGGTGAACGACGTGGCCACCGGCATCAGTTCCTTCAGTACCGTATTCGCGATAGATCTGTATGGCAAACGCATCGATCC
>JBEEMB010000035.1:0-4841 GCA_041167815.1 Bacteroidota bacterium
CGAGCAATCCACAGGTAATGGTTCAGGCCTATCGATTGCTGATACAAGCCATGGATCACGAGTTCGGAGTCTGCTACCCGCTCCACCTGGGCGTGACGGAGGCCGGTGACGGGGAAGATGGTCGTATCAAGTCGGCCATCGGGATCGGAACCCTGCTGGAAGATGGCATTGGTGATACCATTCGCGTATCTCTTACAGAGGATCCGGAATTTGAGATTCCTGTTTGTCGAGATATTGTCAGGCGTTACAATGAGATGGGCACACCCGTCAAATTACCAACCGTTGAAAAACTATCCTGGTCGCCCTTCGAGTATCGCCGTCGCGATAGTTTTGCGGTCGAAAACATCGGAAATGGTCAGGTGCCTGTGGTGATTGCAGACCTGCACCGGGTGGAGCATCTGGTGCCGGAAAATCTCCAAAGCATTGGATATCAATATAATGAATCGACCGACAAGTGGACCATTGGCGACGCAGCAGCAGATTATATCTTTACCGGCAGCAAACCTGTAACCTTTGCACTGCCGGGCACACTACGGAATGTAGTGGATGCCGCATATTGGAATTCGGATGATGCATTCCAGTATCCTATATTTTCGCTTGAATCCTATTTTAGCGTATCAAAACATTCGGACAGGATCAATTTTGTCATGATGGATGCATATCCTGGTGGTGTAGCCCCGGATCCTGCATCCCTTCAACGCCTGGCCGCTGATCCAACGGTTGTGTTGTGTCTGAGCAGTGATCATGCCAATGCGATGCAATCAGTGCGACGTTTATTTGTTGATCTGGCGATGCATGGCGTGCGTAATCCTGTCATATTGGTGACTGATAGTCCTAAGCATACGCCTGATGAACATCTGATTCATTTTGCGACCGAGACAGGAGCCTTGTTACTGGAAGGTTTGGGAGATGGCATATCACTTGGTTTCCGAGGTGGACAATCACTCGAAAACCCCCGGGTACACGGCAGGACCTATCTGCCGGTGAAGGACATCTATCAATTCGCCAATAATACTGCTTTTTCGATTCTACAGGCGACGCGCACGCGCATCAGTAAGACAGAGTATATTTCCTGTCCGAGCTGTGGCAGAACGTTGTTTGACCTACAGGAGACCACGGCGAAAATCCGTTCGGTCACCCACCATCTGAAAGGTGTGAAGATCGCAATCATGGGATGCATCGTGAATGGTCCCGGTGAGATGGCAGATGCTGATTTTGGCTATGTGGGCAGCGGTCCGGGTAAGATCACACTATACAAAGGGAAGGAGATCGTAAAACGTAATGTAGACAGCGAAGTGGCTGTGGAAGAATTGATCGGACTGCTGAAGGAACACGATGCATGGGTCGAAGCAAAGTCTTAGACCATTTGATTGCAGATAACGATCAGACGATCAGTCACGACCGTTTTGCCTCCACCAGCGTACACCTACGAAACCAATGATCGCCAACGGTGCAACCATCAGGTAGATGATTCCGCTGTTCAATGCCTTAGCGGGCTTATGACCGAGTTGTTGGGCGGTTTTTGTGCAAATTGAGCACTGGGCATCGGCGACCTCTGCGCTGAACATCAGAAAGCACAACATCAACAGGTTTATGAGGCGTTTCATATTGCAAAGGTAAACCCGTCCGTTGAACTTGCATCTTTTCGTTGAAGCTTATAAAAAAAGGCGGCTATGTTGTAGCCGCCTTTTCTATTGATATCCTGTGCATTTAGCCTGCAGCCTCAGACTTCATTTGCTTGGCCAGACGGTTGCGTTCGTTTTCATCCAGAATCACTTTGCGCATACGGATGAAGTTTGGCGTTACTTCGATGCATTCATCAAACTGGATGTATTCCATACATTCTTCCAGCGTGAGGAGTGTTTTGGGTGCGATGTTGGTGGCTGCGTCACTACCGGAAGCCCGCATGTTGGTGAGTTTCTTGCCCTCATTCGCATTTACGATCAGATCGCCGGGTTTGTTATTTTCTCCGATGATCATCCCTTTGTACACTTCCTCTCCCGGATCCACGAAGAAGAAACCGCGATCCTGGAGTTTGTCCAGCGAATAACCGGTTGTGGATCCGTTGTCTTTTGCCAGCAATACGCCGTTATTACGTCCGGGGATGGGACCTTTCCAGGGTTTGTATTCGCTGAATCGATGAGACATAACTGCTTCTCCGGCTGTGGCGGTCAGCATATTTGTACGCAGCCCGATCAAACCACGGCTGGGGATTTCGAATTCAAGGTGTTGCATGTCGCCCTTGGTCTCCATCACCTGCATTTCACCTTTCCGGCGGCTGACGAGGTCGATTACCTTGGAAGCGAATTCTTCGGGTACATCAACTACCAGCACTTCGTACGGTTCCGATTTCACGCCATCGATCTCTTTTACGAGTACCTGCGGCTGACCTACGGTGAGCTCGTATCCTTCGCGACGCATGGTTTCGATGAGGATACCGAGGTGGAGGATACCTCGACCGTAGACGTTGAAGCTGTCACCACTTTCCGTGTCTTTTACGCGGAGGGCGAGGTTCTTCTCTGTCTCTTTCATGAGTCGGTCGCGCAGGTGGCGACTGGTAACGAACTTGCCGTCGCGTCCGAAGAATGGTGAGTTGTTGATGCTGAACTGCATACTCATCGTGGGTTCATCCACGCTGATAACAGGCAGTGCTTCGGGGTTTTCGTAGTCGGCGATCGTGTCACCGATATTGAAATCTTCGATGCCTACCACCGCGCAGAGGTCACCGGATACGACTTCAGACACTTTGCGTTTACCCATTCCCTCGAATACGTACAATTCACGTACACGTTGTTTCTTGATGGTCCCGTCGGTGCACATCAGGGAGATCGGCTGATTTTCGCGTACGACACCGCGCGTCACTTTACCTACGGCAATACGGCCCAGGAATGATGAGTAATCCAGTGAAGTGATCTGCAGTTGGAGAGTACCTTCAGAAACTTTGGGGGGAGGCACATGTTTCAGGATGCCGTCGAGCAGGGGATCGATTCCTTCGATCTGTTTAAGGCTGTCGTTGAACCAGCCGTTCTTACCCGATCCGTAAAAGGTCGGGAAATTCAGCTGTTCTTCCGTTGCGTCGAGGTTGAAGAAGAGTTCGAACACTGCGTCGTGTACTTCATCCGGACGACAGTTTGGTTTGTCGACCTTGTTGATGACCACGATCGGATGCAGGTTGAGTTGTAAAGCTTTTTGCAATACGAAGCGTGTCTGTGGCATCGGGCCTTCAAAGGCGTCGACCAGCAGGATGACACCGTCTGCCATCTTCAATACACGTTCCACTTCACCGCCGAAGTCGGCGTGGCCTGGTGTGTCGATGACATTGATTTTTACATCCTTGTATGTGACCGATGCATTTTTACTGAAGATGGTGATCCCGCGTTCGCGTTCGAGATCATTGCTGTCCATGATGAGTTCACCCGTTTCCTGGTTGTCGCGGAAGACCTTGGTGGTGTGCAAAATTTTGTCTACCAGGGTTGTTTTTCCGTGGTCTACGTGGGCGATGATTGCTATGTTCCTGATATCCATGTTGTTATGCCGGCCTATGCGAGGGGTTTATACCGCCGGCCCTTTTTGAGGGTGCAAAGGTACTGCAATACGGCCGGAAGGACAAAAGAGTCCGAAAAGGAGACGATTATTTAACGTATGTGTTTATATAAACGAATCAACAGGTTGATGACCAGGCTAAGCAGCAACATGCTCGTCAGCGGGAAGTAAAAACGGACATTTCCTTTTTCGCCCCTGAAATCTCCCGGCAACCTGCCGAACCACTGCAACCGTTCTCCGGCAACATACCAAACCAGTCCTGCCAACGTCGTCAGCCCCCCGATAAACATGATCAGTTTGCCTGTTTCTTTCTCCATAAATACGCGTTGTCGGGTCGTTTTTAACAAATTTCTCCATTTTCTTAAACAAATCATGGCATGTCGTGTTGGATTATTCGTGGAAACTCAAACAACTAAAATAGTTTCCGTAGTTTTGCGCCCCCAATGGATACCAGACAACGCATAGAGGAAAAAGCCCGTGAATTATTCATGCGGTTTGGCATTCGTTCCGTTTCGATGGACGATATAGCCGGAGCCGTCGGGATGTCGAAGAAGACGATCTATGCCAGTTATGCAGACAAAGACGCATTGGTCGAGGCAGTGATCGGAAGGCATATTGGCGAGTCTGAGCAAATGATATCCGAATTGATCAGGGAATCAGCCAATGCAGTGGATGAGATCCTGCTGACTATGCGACTCTTCGAATGCCAGTTCAGGAATCTGAATCCGATTGTCTTACATGATCTTCAGAAATTCCATCCTTCTGCTTATCGACTGATTGAACAGCACAAACAGCAGTTCGTGTTACAGACCATGCAGGTCAACATGCACCGGGGTATCCGGGAAGGACTGTTTCGTTCTGATATGAATGTCGAAGTCATGTCCCGCTTTCAACTCGAATCGATGATGCTGGCCTTCGATACACAGTTGTTTCCCACAGATCAATTCAACCTGGCAGATGTGTCTCAGGAAATACACCGCCACTATTTGTTCGGCATGTGTACACCTTACGGACAAACCATGGTACTCAATCATCAAATGATCAAAGACGCTCAATAAATATGTACAAATTCTCAAAGATGATTAGATTACTTTCATTAAGCTTGTGGCTGGCTGCATTTCTGCCTCCCGTTGCTGCGCAGCAGTCGTATTCGTTTTCCGCAAAGGAGGCGGTCGAACATGCATTGAAAAATGTCACGGAGATCAAGAATCTGCGGATCGACAGGGATATTCGGATCGCCTCCAACCGCGAGATCACAGGCGCCGCCTATCCCCAGATTTCCGGTTCTTTCGGAATGC
>JBEEMB010000060.1:0-12019 GCA_041167815.1 Bacteroidota bacterium
CTTTCAACAATCCTTACGGGGCCTGCCCGGTCTGTGAGGGTTTTTCTCAGGTGCTGGGCATCGATCCCAATCTCGTGATTCCGGATACGAGACTGAGCGTGTACGAAGGGGCGGTAGCGCCCTGGAAGGGCGACAAGCTAGGCCAGTGGTGCGATCAGTTCATCCGGGGCGCCAAACATACAGGATTCCCGATCCATCGTCCAGTGGCAGACCTCACCCCCCAGGAGTATGATATTTTATGGAAGGGAAGTGCCTATGTGGATGGTATTGATGCATTTTTCAGGGAGGTGGAGCAGAACCTTTACAAGGTACAGTATCGGGTGCTGCTGTCGCGTTACCGTGGCCGCACCACCTGCCAGACCTGTGGTGGCTACCGCTTGAGGCCTGAAGCGCTGTATGTGAAAGTGGGCGGAGCTCATATCGGAGCACTCTGTGCCATGCAGGTCTGCGATCTCGATGCCTGGTTCGAGCAACTGACCCTTACCGAGCATGAGGAGCAGATTGCCCGAAGGATCCTGTTGGAGGTTCGGCAGCGCTTGTCCACGCTTCTGGATGTCGGTTTGGGATACCTTACACTCAACCGGCTGGCCAACAGCCTCAGCGGCGGCGAAAGCCAACGCATACAACTCACCAGAAGTCTGGGCAGCAATCTGACCGACTCACTTTATATTCTGGATGAACCTTCCATCGGCCTGCATCCGCGTGATACACACCGGCTGATCGGCGTATTGAAGCATCTTCGTGATCTGGATAATACCGTTGTCGTCGTCGAACACGACGAGCAGATGATGCGCGAGGCCGATCATATCATAGATATGGGGCCGCTCGCCAGTCATCAGGGCGGAGAAGTGGTGGCTGAAGGAGATTATCAGGCGATTATTTCCAATCAACGCAGTCTGACGGGCCAATACCTCCGCGGAGATCTCGAAATCCGTCCGCCTGCGCATCCCAGAAACTGGTCGAAGTCCATACTGGTGGAAGGAGCCAAGCAACACAACCTGCGCAACCTCGATGTGCGTATCCCCTTACAGACGCTTTGTGTCATCTGCGGTGTCAGTGGCAGCGGGAAGACAACACTCGTGAAACAGGTGCTGTATCCTGCGTTGCAGAAACTCAAGACGGGGGTAGCGGAGAAGGTTGGTTTACACCGTGGACTGAGTGGAGACCTGGACAGCTTTTCCCAGATAGAAATGGTGGATCAGAACCCGATCGGTAAGTCGTCCCGCAGCAATCCGGTTACCTATGTCAAAGCCTGGGATGAGGTACGTGATCTCTACTCCCGCCAGCCGCTCAGTAAGATGCGGGGCTATCAACCCAAGCATTTCTCTTTCAATGTGGATGGCGGACGTTGTGATGCCTGTAAGGGTGAAGGTGAGCAGGTTGTCGAGATGCAATTCCTGGCGGATGTGCATCTGACCTGTGAAGCCTGCAAGGGCCGCAGGTTCAGGGAGGAAGTGCTGGAAGTCCGATACCTCGACAAAAACATCCACGATCTGCTGGAGATGTCCGTGGAAGATGCCATCGCTTTTTTTAAAGACGAGCCGGATATTGCAAAAAAACTACGTCCCCTGAGTGATGTGGGATTGGGGTATGTGAAGCTCGGACAATCCAGCGATACCTTGTCCGGCGGGGAGGCGCAACGCGTGAAACTCGCGTCATTCCTCGGTCGTGGCCGTGCGCAGGAAAAGATCCTGTTCATCTTTGACGAGCCTACGACGGGACTTCATTTCCATGATATCACAAAGCTGCTGACCTCGATGAATGCACTGATCGACCAGGGACATTCCGTGATCGTTATAGAGCATAATATAGATGTTATCCGGTCTGCAGACTGGGTGATTGAATTGGGTCCGGAGGCTGGAGATGGGGGCGGGCAGCTGGTATATGCCGGTCTTGCTTCAGGGTTGAAGGCATGTGCGGATTCTCCGACCGGTCGTTATATGTAAGAAAAATACCTATGAAAAAGCCATCCCAGGATCTTTGGGATGGCTTTTTCATGGGTATTTTCCGGCGATATCTTAGCCTTGCGTTACCGAAGTCTGTCCAGGCTTTTGATCAGGGCCTCGTCTTTTCGTATGCCGATGAAGGCCAGGATAAAAAATACCATCATCAGCACGGGCATGAGGGCTCCGAATTGCCAAAGGCCTGATACCGGCGTTAGTGTCTTGCGTAAAGCGTCGACCTGAATCACTTCCAAGGCAAGGATGGATGCCGCGAGGATCAAGCCCAGGAGGCAGATTTTTTTTTGCAACGGCCTGTTCTTGTAGAGGAATACGGATCCCACTGCAAGGATGACCGACAAGGTGATAAGTGCCAATAACAGCAGGCTTTCAGGTGCGAGGTACCTCGCAGGTTCGACATTTTCTGTCCGCCTATATTCCCAAAGCGGCAAGCGGAACATCAGGGCCGAAGCACCGGCGGCGAGGAGCAGCCAAAGTGTTTGAATGCGTTGTATCAAGGCTGAAAATGTTTATCTGTGTTGACTCATTGATCGGACGACGAAGGATGATCAGCCGAGTTCGGGATACAATGGGAAACCATGCATCAGCGCTTTGACTTCGCCGCGAACTGAGAGGATCTCCTGTTCGTTGTCAGGCTGCATGATGACCCGGTCGATCAGGCCGGCGATGATTTCCATTTCCGCCTCTTTCAATCCACGGGTGGTGACAGCCGGAACGCCTACACGCATACCTGAGGTTACAAACGGGCTCTTGTCATCGAAGGGCACTGAGTTTTTATTCAGGGTGATGTGTGCGCGGTCAAGTGTTTCCTGGGCTTTTTTTCCAGTGATGTTTTTATTGCGCAGATCGATCAGCATCAGGTGGTTTTCAGTACCGCCGCTGATCAGATGATATCCGCGATTTACGAAGGCGGCAGCCATGGCCTGGGCGTTGCGCTGGACTTGTTGTTGGTAGACCATGAATTCGTCTGTCAGAATTTCGCCGAAGGCGATGGCTTTTGCGGCGATGACATGCTCCAGCGGTCCACCCTGCATGCCCGGGAATACGGCCAGGTCGAGCAAAGCACTCATCGGCCGGATATTACCCTTGGGATCTTTTATACCGAATGGGTTGTCGAAATCATGCCGCATCATGATCACACCACCGCGAGGACCGCGCAAGGTTTTGTGGGTGGTGGATGTAACGATATGGCAGTGATCGAATGGATCGTTGAGCAGTCCTTTGGCGATGAGTCCGGCAGGGTGTGCGATGTCGGCCAGTACCAGTGCGCCGATTTCATCGGCTACGGCGCGGATGCGGGCGTAGTCCCAGTCGCGACTGTAGGCGGAAGCTCCGCAGATGATCATTCTGGGTTTTTCGGTGCGTGCAATACGCTCAAGTTGTTCGTAATCCACCAGTCCCGTTTCGCGGTCGACGCCATAGTGGAAGGCCTGATAGTATTTACCGGTGAAGTTTGCCGGGCTACCGTGTGTGAGGTGTCCACCCATGCTGAGGTCGAGGCCGAGCATCTTGTCGCCTGGCTTGAGGCAGGCCAGGAAGACGGCGGCGTTGGCCTGGGCACCGCTGTGCGGTTGTACGTTGGCCCAGGTGGCATTGAATACCTGCTTGAGCCGGTCGATCGCGAGTTGTTCGATGATGTCCACCACTTCACATCCGCCGTAGTAGCGTTTGCCGGGATAGCCTTCGGCATATTTATTGGTGGCAACAGACCCCATGGCCTGCATGACCTGCAGGGATGTGAAGTTTTCTGAAGCGATGAGCTCAATACCTTCCCGCTGTCTGACGAGTTCTCTATTGAGCAGATCGAAAAGGGCCGTATCTCTTTGCATGGATGGAATTTTGCGCAAAAATAGGCCACCCTGGCCGAACTGGCAATGAATGATTAAGGTGTGGCATCCATTGGTCTTTCTTTTTTTCACTACTTTCACGTTCCACTCAACGACCCGCAAGCGCATGAAAGCCATCATACCCGTTGCCGGTGCCGGTACCAAGCTCAGGCCGCATACCTACACCCAGCCCAAAGCGCTGATCCCACTGGCTGGCAGGACCCTGCTCAGCATCATCATCGACCAGCTGCGAGAAGGCGGCATCCGTGAATTTATCTTGATCGTCGGCCATCTGGGAGATAAGATCCAGGATTTCGTTCAACTCAACTATCCGGATCTGGACTGCAAATTTGTCCACCAGTCAGACCGCTGCGGTTTGGGCCATGCCATCTGGCTGACGCGCGAGGATGTCGGGGATGATGAGATCCTCATCGCCCTCGGTGACACGATCTGTGAATATGATGTGAAGGAGCTGCTGGCGATGGAAGGATCTGTGCTGGGCCTCAAGAAGGTTGATGATCCAAGGTCTTTTGGGGTGGCGGAAATCGATGATGAAGGCGGGATCAGTCGTGTTGTGGAGAAGCCGCAGATCCCTAAGTCGAATATGGCGCTGGTCGGTTTGTACAAGATCCATGACACGCGCATGTTGTTTGACTGCCTCGACTCCAATCTGCGTGAGGGCAAGACAAACAGGGATGAAATCAGTCTGACGGATGCACTCGATTGCATGATCCATCGAGGGGCTTCCTTCAGGCCATTTCGTGTCAACAACTGGTTCGATTGTGGGAAAAAGGAATCCCTGTTGGAGAGCAACGCCACCTTATTGAAAAAAATGGGTGGTGACATATCGGACGACCATGTCTTTGAAAATGTGATCATCATTCCTCCGGTCAGCATTGCCAAGGGATGTGAGATCCGAAACACCATCATCGGGCCCAATGTAGCGATAGGGGAGCGCACGGTGATCAACTACTCCATCGTTCGGGATTCGATCATCGGGTCGTTCTCGAAACTCTTTGATGTGGTGCTGAATGATTCGCTCATCGGCAGTGATACGGAGATCAAGGGCGAAACACGCACCCTTAATATTGGCGATAATACAGAGATTGATCTTGGATAGGTTGCATCGCTACGATCATCCGTAAAAAAAGATATCCCGCTTTCGCGGGATACCAGGGTTCAAACCAACTGAAAACCAAAAAATTTTCAGGATCTGTTTTGCTTGGCGTTTTTTCTGTTGGCCAGCATTGCCGATTGGATTTCGGTGTCAATCTGCCATTCGTTCAATTTGTTTAAAATCATGTTGCGCAGGGTTAGGTCTGGGGCGGCGGGCTTCTCATCTCCGGACAACTCCTGGCCCCCTTTCAGGGACTGTTGGCCGGCGGACAGATGAGCATCCTGGCCACTGTCGGGACGTTGCATCATTTTCACAAGGGTTTGGTACGGTATGCTTAAAACGGATGCAGGGTTCCTTTATTATGAGGCCGGAAGCATGAAAAAAAAATGACAGGCCCAATGGCCTGTCATTCAAACAGCAGCGGCTAAAAATTATTTTCAGATTTTTCCGACCATCTGTTCCGGTATCACCCATTCATCAAACTGTTCGGGGGTGACATAACCCAAACGCACTGCCATTTCCTTGAGGGTGGTGCCTTCCTTGTGGGCTTTTTGGGCGATCTCTGCGGCCTTGTAGTATCCGATCTTTGTATTCAGCGAGGTTACGAGCATGAGTGAGTTCTCTACGTGCTTTCGGATATTCGCTTCTATCGGTTCGATACCAACGGCACATTTGTCGTTAAAGCTCACACAACCATCCCCGATCAGTCTGGCACTGTGCAGGAAGTTGTAGATCATCATGGGTTTGAACACGTTCAGTTCGAAGTGTCCGTTCGCTCCTCCGACGTTGATGGCCACATCATTACCCAGCACCTGTGCTGCAATCATGGTCAGGGCCTCGCATTGCGTGGGGTTGACTTTGCCGGGCATGATCGAAGATCCGGGTTCGTTGTCGGGGATGAAGATTTCGCCGATACCGCTGCGGGGACCGGAGGAGAGCATGCGGATATCGTTGGCGATCTTCATGAGACTTACGGCCACGGTCTTCAGTGCGCCATGTGCTTCCACAATGGCATCATGCGCCGCGAGGGCTTCGAATTTGTTTTCCGCACTCACGAAAGGCAGTCCCGTCAGATTTGCGATATGGCGCGCTACATTGTCTGCATAACCGTCGGGCGTATTGATGCCTGTGCCAACGGCTGTGCCGCCGAGGGCGAGTTCTGCCAGGTGTGCAAGGGTGTTACGGACGGCCCGGATACCATGATCGAGCTGGGAGACATATCCGCTGAATTCCTGACCCAGGGTCAGCGGCGTTGCATCCATGAAGTGTGTGCGGCCGATCTTGACAACCTTCATGAAGGCCTGGCTTTTTTCTGCGAGGGTGTTCCGCAGTTTCTCGATGCCGGGCAGGGTTGTTTTGAGGATGGTTTCGTAGGCGGCGATGTGCATGGCCGTCGGAAATGTGTCATTGGATGACTGTGACTTGTTCACGTCATCATTGGGATGCAGGAATTTGTCCTTATCGGTCAGGCTACCGCCTTTGACGACATGTCCGCGGTAGGCAATCACCTCATTGACGTTCATATTGCTCTGGGTACCGCTGCCGGTTTGCCAGACGACCAGGGGGAATGCATCGGCGAGTTTGCCTTCGAGGATCTCATCGCATACCAGTCCGATGAGTTCAGATTTTTCCCTGGCCAGCACGCCGGCTTCCATGTTGGTGATGGCGGCGGCTTTTTTGAGGAAGGCGAAGGCGCGGATAATTTCCTTGGGCATCCGGTTGATGTCCTGAGCAATCCGGAAATTGTCGATGCTGCGCTGTGTCTGTGCGCCAAAGTACGCGTCAATGGGCACTTTCACCTCGCCCATTGTGTCTTTTTCGATCCTGTAATCCATGATGACTGTGTTTATGATGTTGGTTCCCGTTCAGTGTCCGGGGAATGATGGTTTTCTTTTTTGGAGAAAGGCTGCGACGCCTTCTTTCATGTCTTCCGTGCCGAAGCAGCCGCTGAACATATTCATTTCAACGGTATAACCGTCCGAATTATGGGCTGTGGAGGCATTTACGGCTGTAATGGCCTGTGCGACTGCCACAGGTGATTTTGAGATGATGGTCTGCAATATCGCTTTTGCCTTCTCCAACAGTGTGTCGGGCGTGGTGACATGGTTGACCAGTCCGATGCGCAGGGCTTCAGCTGCATCGATGATATTTCCGGAGAGGATCAGTTCCATGGCTCGTCCCTGTCCAATGAGCCGGGGGAGTCGTTGGGTGCCGCCATAACCGGGGATGATGCCAAGGTTCACTTCCGGCTGGCCGAATTTCGCATTGTCTGATGCGAGGCGGAAGTGGCAGCTCATGGCCAGTTCGCAACCTCCGCCGAGGGCGAATCCGTTGACGGCGGCTATGAAGGGTTTGGGGCAGTTTTCAATGCGGAAGAACAGATCCTGTCCACGTTTTGCCAGCGCAGCTCCTTCATCTGGGCCAGCCTCCATGAATTCGGAGATGTCTGCTCCTGCGACAAAGGCTTTGGGCCCTGCACCGGTCAGGATAACAGCTTTCACATCCGGATTCGACAACACCGAGTCCATGAGTTTGTCCAGATCCGCCAGTACCGATCTGTTCAAGGCGTTCAACTTATCCGGTCGATTGACCGTTACGGTAAGGATACCCTCTTCCAAAGTGGTCAGCAGCGTATCGTATGTCATTTCTTCGGTTATACGTGATCGTTAGGTGATGATATTCATTCCGGTCTTTTCAGGGCGACCTGTTCCCTGATGTAAGCCGCGATGCCTGCCATGGGGGTGCCCGGCTCGAACAGCGTACCCACGCCCATGTCCATCAGGATTTTCATATCCTCTTGTGGGATGATTCCACCTCCGGTGAGGAGGACGTCGTCCAGTCCTTTTTCGCGCATGAGGGCGATGACCTTGGGAAATACGGTCATGTGTGCACCTGAAAGTATGCTGATGCCGATGGCGTCCACGTCTTCCTGCAGGGCGGTGTTGACCACCATTTCCGGTGTCTGCCGGAGGCCGGTGTAGATGACTTCCATGCCTGCATCGCGCAAGGCGCTGGCGATGACCTTGGCACCGCGGTCGTGGCCGTCGAGGCCTACTTTTGCAATCAGTACGCGGATGGGCCTATCCATGGGGCGAGTTTGTGTGCGAAATTAATATAAAGCGCGTTGGTCGGGCATGATGACGGTCATTCCGCCTTGTTCAGTTCTGCCAATACCGCTTTGATCCTGGAGATCGTCTGTTCCCGGCCGACTATGGCTGCGATCTCGAAGACAGGCGGCCCGAACTTCCCCCCTACCAGCATTACCCGTAAGGGCAGTTGCAGTTCTCCCGGTTTGATGCCTCCGTCAGCGGCGGCCTGTTTGAAGTCGGCTTCGATGCTCGGGGTGTCCCAGGTTTCGGCGGAAGCCAGTCCGATGGCCCATTGTGTAAACCAAGCCTGTTTTTCGGGCGTCCATTTTGGTCTCAGCGCTTCCAGGTCCCAGGTGGCAGGGGCCTGGAAGAAGTAGGCTGTTTGTTCCACGAAATCCGTGAGCAGGGTGCAGCGTTCCTTCACCATGGGAATCAGCTTTTTCAGCATTTCCGGGTCAGGTTGGATGCCGGCTGCCTGCAGGTATGTGGTCACATCCGGCAGGAGGCGTTCTGTGTCTGAGCGTTTGATCCATTCCTGATTGAACCACTTGGCCTTTTCGAAATCGAATTTAGCCCCGCCCTTGTGGATCCGGTCCATGGAGAAATTGTTGCAGAGTTCTTCGATCGACATGATTTCCTGTCCACTGCCGTCATTCCATCCGAGCAGTGCGAGGAGGTTGACGAAGGCTTCGGGCATGAATCCCATTTCCCGAAATCCGCGGGTCAATTCGCCACTTTTAGGATCATTCCAGTTCATGGCAAAGACGGGAAAACCAAGGCGATCGCCGTCGCGTTTGCTGAGTTTGCCATGACCGTCGGGCTTCAGGATGAGTGGCAGGTGGGCCCACTGTGGCATCTGCGCCTCCCATCCGAGGTATTTCCATAATAATAGGTGTACGGGTGCGGAAGGCAGCCATTCTTCACCGCGGAAGGCATGGGTGATGCCCATCAGGTAGTCATCCACCACTACGGCGAGATGGTAGGTTGGCATCCCGTCCGCTTTCAACAAGACCTTATCATCGACCGTACTTGTTTGGAACTGCACCTGTCCGCGGATCATGTCTTCGAATCCGATGGTTTCATCTTCCGGCATCCGGATCCTGATCACGTGTGGTTGGCCTTCGGCGAGGCGTTTGCTCACTTCTTCCGCCGGGAGGGTCAGTGAGTTGCACATGGCCGTGCGGATGCGTGCATCGTATTGCGGGGATGGATTTGATTCGGTACGATGCCTTTCGCGCATATCTTCCAGTTCTGCGGCGGTGTCGAATGCGTAATAGGCGTATCCGTATGCAACCAGTTGTTCCGCGTACTGCCGATAGATGGCTTTTCTTTCACTTTGTCGGTAGGGGCCTACCGGGCCGCCTGCATCCGGACTTTCATCCGGCGTCAGTCCGCACCAGCGCAGGCAGTTCATGATATAATCCTCGGCGCCAGGCACGAAACGGGTTTGATCCGTGTCTTCTATGCGCAGGATGAAGTCGCCGCCTTGCTGGCGGGCAAACAGATAATTATAGAGTACCGTGCGTACACCTCCCAGATGAAGTCCGCCTGTGGGACTTGGGGCGAAGCGGACCCTTACTTTCTTGGCATTCATGCCGCAAAGATAGGCAAGAAGGGGCAGGGGAACGGGGGCAGGCTGTGGCTTAAAGGCAATTCCCGGTATCTTTGGGCATGTTCTATCTAGTGGGTACCCCCAGGTGGCTTCGCCGAATTTTCCCCGGTTGTTTGTGGGAAATCGAGGAGATCCGTCCAATGGTCTATCTGACCTTTGATGACGGTCCGGATCCCGAGGTGACTCCTTTTGTGCTGGATTTGCTGAAACAGTATGAGATGCAGGCCACCTTCTTCTGTATCGGCAAGAACGTTGTGGCGCATCCGGAAGTATATGCACGGATCCTGCGGGAAGGGCATCGCACGGGCAATCACACGCATCATCATCTGAATGGATGGAAGACGGATGATGCGATGTACTTTTCAGATATCTCTGAGGCCAGATCCGTCATTGATTCGGATCTTTTCCGTCCGCCTTATGGCCGGATCTCCCGAAGCCAGCTGCGGCGGCTTCAAACCGGGCCTGATGCCATGCGTCCGGTGATGTGGTCGGTGCTGAGTGGAGATTTTGATCCGAAGATCAGTTCGATCAGGTGTGTTCGGAATGTGGTAGATCATGCGCGTCCGGGCGCTATCATTACTTTCCATGACAGCCAGAAGGCATTTCCCGTTTTGCGGGAGGCCCTGCCTGTCATCCTGGATGTATTTCGAAAGAAGGGATGGGGCGGATGCGGCCTATCGTAAAAATACTGCTTTTTTAAAGGTCAGTTTAGGACAAAAAAAATGGGCCTGGGTGGAAACCCTGGCCCGTGTTTAATCCGTACCCTATGAAAACTAGGATGTAAGATAGACGAAAATTTGAATCCGGCAAATTTTCAATTCCAATCTCTATAATTTTTTTGTCTTGTGAATGGCATTGATAATAAGAAGGTTGTGTTTTTTATCCAACCTTTATCCCCCGTAATTCTACGATTATCAATGGATTGTGCAGTGGCCGGGGCGGCTTAAAAATATGCGTAAAATTACGATGCTCTATTGTTGTTTTTTTGTGAAATGGCTGTCTGTATTGATGTTTCGCAGATCGTAAAGCCATCGTAAAAATACGGTTTTTGATGCCTCAAGATGATGGCTCATCTTTGTGGCATGGAAGCGGTTTCACATATCATCGACACACATGCGCATATTTATCTGGATGAGTTCAAGTCGGATCTGTCGTCGATGCTTGACCGGGCCCGGGATGCGGGTGTTGAGCGGATTTACATGCCTGGGATTGCGTCGGCTGATATTCCTGATCTGCTTCAAACCGAGGCCATGCATCCCGGGTTGTGTCGGGCGATGATGGGTTTGCATCCCTGTTATGTGGGTGAAGACTATAAAGCGGAGCTGGATATTGTTGCTGACTGGCTCTCGAAACGTCCTTTTGCGGCAGTGGGCGAGGTGGGATTGGATTTCCACTGGGACCTGACGCATGTCGAAGCGCAGCGGGAGGCTTTTTCCACGCAGGTGGGATGGGCGGCGGATCTGGGTTTGCCGGTGGTCATTCATTCGAGAAAATCCAACGACGCATGTATCGACATCATCAGGGGGCAGCAGGATGGCCGGCTGAAGGGCATCTTCCATTGTTTCTCAGGGACGGCTGATGAGGCAAGGGAGATCATTGACCTTGGGTTTTATCTGGGTATCGGAGGCGTGTTGACTTATAAGAACGGAGGACTGGCGCCGGTGATTGAGGCGGTTGGACTCGACCGACTGGTGTTGGAGACGGATGCGCCATATCTTACCCCGGTTCCGTTTCGTGGCAAACGAAATGAGCCCGCATATCTGAAGCTGGTGGCGCAGCGATTGTCGGACATCGCGGGATTGCCTTATGCGGAAGTTGCGGCCATCACCACACGTAATGCCCTCGCTGTGTTTGGAGTATGATCCTTGATTACTTCGAGCCTTGCTCTTTGCGAAGGATCTGGATGTCTTCCAGCATTCTGTCCATTTCCACCCGGAGCGTACCATTATAGACGCCTCTGATTCTTCTGTATCCGTCGGTAAGGATGACATTCTCCGTATGCAGGAATTCGGAGGTAGGAGAGATGCGTCCGGTGGAATCACCTGCAAAAAATCCAAGTCTTGCCAGGCGGTAGATGGTGTCACGGTTTCCGGTGAGGAGCTTCCAGTTGTCTGCCTTCAACCCATAATCGCTAGCGTAGGCATTTATCACTGAAATGCTGTCGGCTTCAGGGTCTACAGAAAATGAAAGCCATTGGATATCTGAGGCCACCCCCAGCGTGTCCTGCAGATGTTTTAACTGCAGGGTCATGCGTGGGCAAATGCTCTTGCATCTTGTGAAAAAGAAATTGCTGATGCAGATGCGGCCGTCCATGTTTGCCTGGGTGAAACGCCCACCCACTTGATCTGTCAGTGAGAAAGCTGGAATTCGGTGTATCGAGTCGAGTTGCGGGTCTTCTGCAGGCATCCATTCCG
>JBEEMB010000063.1:0-2616 GCA_041167815.1 Bacteroidota bacterium
CTCTTTCGAATAATGTCCTTCGTTGGCTTCAATGATCGCCTGGACATCTTCGTATGTAAATCGATGATTAGAATGTGTGACCGTTCTTCCAATCCAGGTTTGACGAACTTCCCCTTTCCCATTCATTTCAAAGACACAAGAAAAGGTCAGTTTATCTTCATGCGGCCGAAGTGAGCACAACTCATTGCTGATTTTCTCAGGCAACATCGGCAAGACTCGATCCGGCAAATAAACAGATGTGGCCCGCTCATACGCCGCCTCATCGAGCGAAGATTCCGGAGTCACATAATGACTCACATCCGCGATATGGACCCCAATCTCCCAAATGCCTTTTCGGATTTCCCGAATACTCAATGCATCATCAAAATCTCTTGCATCAACGGGATCTATGGTGAAAGTCAATACATCACGCATGTCTCTCCGACGCGAGATCTGATCCTGGGCAATTACTTCAGGGATCCGTTCGGCCTCCTCCAACGTGTCATCTTCAAAATACAGCGGAAAGCCTCGCTGCATGAGGATGTCTTTCATCGCCAGATCATTCTGATCTGATGTATCAAGCACCGTAATAACCGCACCTTTGGGATTCTTTTCCGTATCCTGCCAACTGACCATACGTACCACTACCCGATCCCCATCCTTGGCCCCATTCAACGCGTTGACAGGAATGAAGAAATCAGGCATCGGTTTATCTGAATCCGGGGTGAAGAAAGCAAAATCGGTTGTTACTTCGATCAGCCCCATATATTCTGACTGCCTACGCTCCAATACCTTGGTAACCAATCCATTGTAACGGCCACTTCGCTTATTGGTACTGGTAATTTCCACTTCTACCGTATCTCCATGGAATGCTTTTTTGAAGTCTGATGGCCTGACCAGAATGTCTTCCTCCAATCCTTCTACCACCACATATCCCATGCCAGACCGGGTGACATCGAGCGTACCACGATAAGTGCCACCTCCTGTGGAATGCTTTTTATGCTTTTTCTCTTTTGACTTTTTTTTGCCCATGGCTTGATTGGTTTTCCGTTGGTTAGCACTCAGGCACTTCTTTGTGAAGGCGTTGTTGAGTCTATGAAGTTATCGATAATGCCTCTGAATTTCCGATATCCATCAAAAAGGAATTCCATTTGGATAGGCAAGACAAAGATGGGCAGGTCGGCGAGCGCTTGTCCGAATTTGTAAAGTCGAACGGCATCCTTTTCTGTAGTCAAAATGATCTTTCTAATGCTTTGCATTGCTTGAAACCGCTGCTCAATCTCCTTCAGGTCGTCTATATTGAAAATGTGATGATCCCTGAATCTCATCATTTCGAACCCTGCCACCTGATGTTCCAACCATTTCTTCAATGGCTCGGGATTGGCAATGCCGCAAATCAACAACACCTCTGTGTCAGGATGCAAAGATGCAGACAATCTGTTCGTCAATCCGTAAGGGATACCATAGGCAATGGTGGAGAAGAAAAGACTTTGCAATGGATGAGGTGACAACTCCATTTCCATTGCTTTAGCCTGCAAATTGGAAAGAGAAGCAGGACATTTGGTAACAATTATGATATCTGACTTGCCGGCCCGGCTTCTCGAATCCCGCAAATCACCTGCAGGCAGAAAAAAATCCCTGCAATACGGATTGGAAAAATCCGTCAGAACAATGTTCAATCCGGCGCCGATGGATCGATGTTGAAAAGCATCATCCAGTATAATGACTTCCGTATCCGGTCTGTCATATAGCAGCTGAGGAACGGCTTCTACCCTGCGTTCGCCAACAGCCACCGTAACATCCGGGTATTTTTGATGGAACTGCATGGGTTCATCACCGATCTCGATGGCTGTGGTTTCACTTCCAGCCAGCACATACCCTTTGGTGCGTCTTCTGTATCCTCTACTCAGGGTGGCCACTCGGTATTTGGAAGCTAGCATGTGTAAAAGGAATTCCACCATGGGCGACTTCCCGGTACCACCAACACTCAGATTTCCGACACAGATGATAGGTACATTAAAGCGGGTGACCGTTAACAGTCCCCGGTCATACAGTTGGTTTCTAACCCACACAACCCATCCATAAAGGATGGAGAAGGGGAAAAGCAGTAGTCTGAATGATTTCAGGAATACGTCGGCCATTGGTACACGCGTTCAGGAGTTATGCAAAGATCCAGCCGAACATCACCGGCATGCACATCGCTGATCTCTTCCACCGGTTCGAAGTAGCTTAGCCCAACTTTCAGACAATCAGCTTTGCAGCGATGTAAAAAGCGATCGTAGAACCCTTTGCCATATCCGACACGATTCCCCATGCGATCAAATGCCAACATGGGTATAATGATCATATCTATATCCTCGGGATTAACCACTTCATTACCATCAGGTTCTACGATACCAAACGTATTGGTGGAGACTGATTGTCCTTCTTCAAAGATCACGGCATCCATTTTTCCTCCTTCTGAATGAATCCTGGGCATCACTTCGATCATTCCAGGGGACAAAAAGCCGAGCCATCGCATGATATTTGTTGGATCAGGTTCATTACGGGCAAGATCCGCCATATATCCCATCAGAATGGAAACGGGTGGCAATCCTGCCTGTTGCGCCTGGATCAGCATCAAATCTTCAAACCGGA
>JBEEMB010000137.1:0-3336 GCA_041167815.1 Bacteroidota bacterium
AAATGATCAATTTGCAAATCAGAGTGTCTTCAGGACATCGTTCATAGAGCGAACGGTTTCTGCGCTTTTAGCGAACAGCGTTTTTTCCTGCTCGTTCAGATCCATCGGCAGAATCTTTTCCCAACCCTTGCGACCGATGGTCACAGGAACACCCAGACAAATATCTTCCTGGCCATATTCTCCGTCCAGTTTGACACAGCAGGTGAAGAGTTTCTTCTCGTCGTTGAGAATGCTCTTGACCAACGCTGCACCCGCAGCTCCGGGTGCATACCACGCGGAGGTGCCGATCAGTTTCGTCAACGTCGCACCACCCACCATTGTATCAGCTACGATTTTCTCCTGTTGTTCTGCACTCAGGAACTCCGTCACAGGAATGCTGTTCCAGGTCGCGAAGCGGATCATCGGAATCATGGTCGTATCGCCGTGTCCACCAATAACAACCGCATTCAGATCTGCAGGGCTGCAACCCAGGTGACTGCTCAGCTGGTATTTGAAACGGCTGCTGTCGAGCGTGCCGCCCATACCGATGATGCGGTGCTTGGGCAGACCGGTTGACTGGAGGGCCAGATATGTCATGGTATCCATCGGATTGCTGATCACGATGATGATCGTATCCGGAGAATATTTGAGGATGTTTTCGCACACACCTTTGACGATCCCGGCGTTGGTGCCGATCAATTCCTCACGGGTCATGCCGGGTTTCCGGGGCAGACCCGAAGTGATGACAACAACGTCACTGCCAGCCGTCTTCGAATAGTCATTAGTGCTTCCGCTAATGCGCGTGTCAAATCCGAGCAGTGCGGCTGTCTGCATCATATCCTGAGCCTTTCCTTCGGCCAGGCCTTCCTTGATATCCAGCAGGACGAGTTCCTGGCAGACCGCGGAACGCGCGATATTGTCGGCACAAGTGGCTCCCACAGCGCCGGCTCCAACTACAGTAACTTTCATGTATCTGTTTTTTGGTGAATGAACAAGATCATATGCATCATCACTACGTTTTGATGCTGCGCAAAGTTACACTTCGATGCAGGGAGTTGCAAATTAATCGGCGCATACGATTTCGGAGTTCGATGATAAAACATGGTCTATACACGCAGAGGCTGATCCTTCATTTTAAATAAAATGCCTGTTTTTCAGGAAAGATAAATTGCCTTAATTTTGCACCTCGCAATCAGCGAAATTCATCACATTAATTGATATGGCAAATACTTCAGATATCAGCCGCGGTCTCATCGTGAAACTCGACGGAAGCCTTTATACCGTCATCGAGTTTGGAGAAAACAAGACAGCCCGCGCCGCCGCCAAAGTTTGGGCAAAGCTCAAAGGGGTAGATAACAATCGCACCATCGAGAAGACCTGGAATTCCGGTGATACCATATATCCAGTGCGTGTGGAGCGGAAAAACTACCAGTTCCTCTATCAGGATGATATGGGCTACAATTTCATGGACAATGAAACCTTCGAACAGATTATCGTAGCGGAACAAGTCATTGATGCCCCTCAGTTTTTGAAGGACGGACAGGAAGTATCGGTCCTCATCAATACTGAAACAGAACAACCGATGAGTGTTGAGCTGCCAGACAAAATTGTTACAAAGGTCACATACTCTGAACCCGGCATGAAGGGCGACACCGCCACCCGCACGCTGAAGGCTGCAACCATCGAAACAGGCGCTACCGTTATGGTACCCCTGTTTGTAAATGAAGGAGACGTGATCCGGGTCAATACCAAAACCGGCGATTACATTGAACGTGTAAAAGAATAATTTTGGGATAAATTCAATAAAAAAAGGGCGAAAACTGACCATTTTCGCCCTTTTTTATGCGATTTTGACATAATATCATTCTTTTTTTTCACTCAAAGATTCCTACCTTAGCCCTCCGCAAACAGGGGCATCATCCCACTTGCATTATAAAAAAAATTGATATGGATATCAAAGAAATCCAGGACCTGATCAAACTGATCAATAAGTCCAACATCGGCGAACTGAACATCGAACGCGGAGATTTCAAATTGAACATAAAGCAGAAGGAGGAAAAGGTCATGACCGTTTCCGCCATGCCACAGCAGGTGGTGATGCAGGCTGCACCAGCACAGATTCAAGCTGCACCGGCTGCTCCGGCATCTTCCGCTGCATCACCGGCAGCGACTCCGGAGAAGGAAGATAATCTGGTGGTTGTAAAAAGCCCCATGATTGGAACGTTCTACCGCAGACCTGGCCCCGATAAGCCGATCTTTGCTGAAGTGGGCGACGAAGTAAGCGTAGGAAAGGTGCTTTGCATCATTGAAGCCATGAAGCTATTCAACGAAATTGAAAGTGAAGTAGCAGGCCGGATCGTTAAAATACTGGTGGATGATGCGTCGCCTGTGGAGTATGATCAACCATTGTTCCTGGTGGATCCTCTCTGAGTTCAGAGATGTAGAAAATCTGTTCCTGTTCTCCACGCTGTTGCCGGCTGATCCCGGTTTCACCCAAGCTGCTCCACATGACAAAAGACTCGAAGGTAAATTTCAAAAAGATTTTAATCGCGAACAGAGGTGAGATCGCCTTAAGGGTGATCAGAACCTGCCGCGAAATGGGTATCAAGACTGTAGCGGTTTATTCCACTGCTGATAAAGATAGCCTGCATGTCAAGTTCGCCGACGAGGCGGTCTGTATCGGGCGTCCTTCCAGCAGAGATTCATACCTGAACATCCCGCACCTCATGGCAGCTGCAGAGATTACCAATGCAGATGCCATCCATCCGGGCTACGGCTTTTTGGCAGAGAACGCACGCTTCTCTGAGATCTGTGGTGAGTCCGGGATCAAATTTATCGGCCCGACACCCGACCAGATCCGTTCAATGGGTGACAAAATCACCGCAAAGGAAACCATGATCCGTGCCGGCGTCCCGGTCATCCCCGGCAGCGACGGACTATTGTCGAGCCTGGATGAAGCCAAAGGCATTGCCAAAGAAATAGGATACCCTGTCATTCTGAAGGCTACCGCAGGTGGTGGCGGCAAGGGCATGCGCGTGGTCTGGGAAGAGTCCGAAATGGAAAGGGCCTACAATACCGCCAAGGCCGAAGCAGGCGCGTCGTTCAAGAACGACGGGATATACATGGAGAAATTCGTAGAAGAACCCCGTCATATCGAAATTCAGGTGGCCGGAGACCGCTACGGCACCGTCTGCCATCTTTCAGAACGCGATTGTTCCATACAGCGCCGCCATCAGAAACTTGTTGAAGAATCGCCGTCTCCTTTCATGACAGACGAACTTCGCGAAAGGATGGGTGCTGCTGCAGTAAAAGCTGCGTCTGCCATCAATTATGAAAGCGTAGGGACCATAGAATTTC
>JBEEMB010000197.1:0-5547 GCA_041167815.1 Bacteroidota bacterium
GTAAAATAAAACTTCTCATAATAGGCAGGGTCATCGGGGATGTGCATCTTGCGATATTTCCCCAGATAAGAACCGTCTGCATCAAGCACGGCCGTGGTGTTGTGATACAAGCCCTGTGCACGCTTTTCAAAAAGGGATGCGATGATGACAACACCGAGTTCTTTAGCCAGGGCCGACATGCGATCTGTGGTAGGACCCGGAATCGGTTCTGCCAGCGAAAAGTTGTCATATTCCTCCACATCACAGAAATATAGTGAAGTGAACAGTTCCTGCAGGCAAACAATCTGGGCGCCAAGAGCAGCGGCTTCCCTGACCTTCATTTCCGCTTTGCGTATATTCTCCTCGGGTTTGCGGGTACAGCTCATCTGTACCAGTCCTATTTGTACCGTAGACATCTGCCCTAGTGTTTTTAGGTTGCAAAGATGCAGCGGCTCGGCGGATTTTCCGAAAAGCGAAGGGAAGAAACAACGAAAGATTCTGGCAACATCAGGTTTCGTTCAACACAAGTGCATCGAGGCTTCGGATACCGATCTTTTTTTCGGTAATAAACGCTTCCGCATATTTAACGCCTATACGCTTACCAAGCATTCTGGCACGGGCGATGATGCTGACGTAATAATCGGGACTTGATATATACGTACCGGGCTCTTGGGAATCAGCCGCTGCCATGAATTGAGTATCATAGGCTTTGATGGAATCCATTCTTTCTATGAATACATCAGAGATGTCCACCAACAAATCAGGTTCATGGTACCAGTCCTGCATATAATGCAGCACCATCTTTGGACGCCATTTTTCCTGAGGCTGTCCGTCTTCCCCTGTGGTTTTAATTTTCACGAGCCCCGACAGAAAACAGGCATCGGCAATCATGTGTCCTGCACGACCGTGATCCGGATGTCGATCGTCAAGAATATTTCCAATGACGATCTCTGGTCTGAACTCCCGAATGGCGGAAATGAGTTTGAGTTGATGTTCTTCATCATTTCGAAAAAAACCGTCCCTCATTTTGAGGTTTCTGCGTACAGACAACCCCAGAATTTCGGAAGCCCGGGCAGCCTCCGCATATCGCGTTTCGATGGTGCCCCTGGTGCCGAGTTCACCTTGAGTGAGATCTACAACTCCAATTTTTTTCCCCGCTTTGCGTTCGTTCAGCAAGGTACCTGAACAACCGAGTTCCACGTCATCGGGATGCACCCCGATCGCAAGTATGTCGAGTTTCATCATTGCAAGTTAAGGTAAGGAACGCATGGCTGCAAGGTATGCATCAGGTATATCCATACATACGCGCTACTTCCTGTACAATGCGCTCCAATTCAGCATCCTCCCCCTTGGGATCGTAATCCTGTTTGAGGCTGCTGCCGAAGATCCAAGCCACAGTCTGCCAGAATTTTGCGGAAAAGCTCCCCTTGTATTCTTTTATGATTTCGTAACAGGTATTGTCGGTTTCCCGATTGATGATTTTCATGAGGACTTTGCCCTGATAAACGGAGAGATTGGTCAACGGAGTGGTGAATTCCTTTCGCAAGGCACTCTCCTTGCTTTTGAGATACTCCAGCCGCTTCCGCTTATCTGTTATATGCCGGAGATGCTGGTTTATGTCATTGAACACGAAACCCGCCTTTTTTGCATACGGATAGGTGACGTACACCGCGTTCCTGAGCCTCGTCCACTGCTTGAACGCTTCTTTTTGAGCTTCGGTCATTTTACCAAAAACATAGACCATTTCAAACTCACGGTATGTCATCGTATCTCCACCGTGTACGATGAAAGGCACAGTCAGCGTGTCGTTGGGGCCTGCTGTCCATTGGGCCTTGACTGTATGGGCAGAAAACACACTAGACAACACCAATATCAACTGAAACGATTGCTTAAGGTATGTTGTAATGATTTTTTGCATCGACGTCAGGTAAAATTTGTATTAAAATAGACAAGATTTTCCTTTTTCCGGCTGCGTGAATGAAATCATAAAACATCCTGGTGTCAGCGAACTGCCTGTTAAACAGCGCGTATGCGCATCCTGGCTCTGTGTATCGCACTCATCATAAAACCGATGACCATAACGATTGTCCCCAGCCATAACAGATTGATCCACGGAAATTCAAAGGCCTTGAGCGTGATGTAGCGGGTAACGGCGGCGGATTCGCGCACACCGAGTTGTATTTCACCATTCCGGCTTCTGTCCAGCTTCAGGATCAAGCTTTGCTCCATGATGGTATCCAGCTTAAGGGCCGGGGCTCCGTCTTTGACAAGGAAAGCGGGTTCTGCAGTGAACTGACGTCCATCTTTGGCGTAAACCCTCAGCTGGGTGAGCCACGCACTATCCACTACCGGAAGATCCTTGTTATCATTTCGGTTGGCAGACAACATTTGTTCCAGCACGATGAAACCATTGGAGTAGAACATGGTATCTGACTCCCGTGCAGGCTTCAGCCTGAAAGTGGTGGTATCCTGTATGTTATCCGGATTAAGCCATGAAGTGATATAAACGAACACATCCCGGTTTATGTAATGACGAGCGCCGGGATTGGAAGATAACTGTGTCCCCTCCTCTCCCTTCATGAGGAATGCATTGGGTGTGACGGTGAATGATGATTTGACCAGTCCACTGCTGTCGCGCTGTTCAAACTGGATCTTGAAATACACCTTGTCGTTGTTCTTACCGGATGAATCACCCAGGTAGGTAACCATATATTCCCCCATCGGAGTAGGGATGTTGTGGAGCAGCGTGACATTCTCCAATGGATTTTCGTCTCTGCCCTTCGCGTCTTTCAGTCCGGGAATCGCGATACCCGTGCGGTTTCTGGAGATCAGTTCCTTGTTGGCGGAAGAAATCAAAATACCCACAACCATAAGTCCAAAGCCGATATGCCCTACCGAAGCACCTGCCGCCTTGAGGTTAGAGCGCATCACATTCCACATGTATGATCCATTGGCAACCACGGCATAAACCCCTGTCCACAATGTCATGTGGATCGCCACCAGGAATCCCGTACCGTATTTGTCGTAATCAATCCCGCCAAATACCGTCAAGAGAACGGAAATGACCAGTGTGATGATCGTTGGTGTGATAAGCGGACGCAGGAAACGATCCTTTGGCGTGCCCTTGTAGCGCATGAACTGTGTGATAGACGTGAGTATCCCAATCACAAAGGTTACAAGGATCATCACCCGATTGTACACGTATTCAACGTCTTCCCCAATCGCCCACTGTGTACCAGCCAATTTATTGATGAAGGGCAAAGATGTCAGCACAATGATATAAGCCGCAGATACGAAGAACAACAGCGAACCGACAAACATCCAGAATTCCCTGGAAGACATCTGTTCTTCACGATGCAATACCGGCACTGTTTTCCGGCCTTTCAGATAAAGTACAAGTGGTATACCTCCGAAAACGGCCATCATCAACATCAGATGCCAGTACAACGTATCGCCTTCTCCGGTGAACGAATGCACGGATGTGTCTCCCAGCACTCCGGTACGTGTGAGGAAGGTTGAGTATAAGACAAACAGGAAGGCGAGGATAATAAAGAGGTAAGTGGCCGGAAGCGAATGTCCGGTACTCCTGAACACCAGCATGGTATGTATACCTGCCACCATAAGCAGCCAGGGGACCATGGAGGCGTTTTCCACCGGATCCCAGGCCCAGTAGCCACCAAAGGTGAGTGATTCATAAGCCCAGGCAGCGCCCATCATGATGCCCAGTCCGAGGATACCGGCAGAGAAGAGTGCCCATGGCAATCCCTGATCTGTCCATCCCCGATGGTCTTTCGTCCAGATACCGGCAACTGCATATGCAAAAGGGATGAGGGCTGATGAGAATCCGAGGAAGAGTACGGGAGGATGGATGACCATCCAATAATTCTGCAGCAGCACATTCAGACCGTTGCCGTCGGTCAGGTATTTGAACAAATATTGAGGATCCTGAAATATGGGCGCATCCGGAAATTCATTGCGCATGAGTACGAATGGGCTGCTTCCAATTCGAACATCGAAAAAGTAGATACCGATCAGGAAGGTTGCGAGAAAAACCTGTGCCAAAGAGACGAAGGTCATGACAGGGCCTTCCCATTTTCTGGCGGTTTTCAACACGAAAATGCCGAGTACTGCATTCCAGAAAGCCCAGAGCATGAAGCTTCCCTCCTGTCCTTCCCAAAAGCAGGACAACAGGTATTGCATATCCAGGCTGCGTTTGGAATGCTGATGTGCATATTTGTACTCGAAGTAGTGATTGTAGATGATCAGATACAACACCACAAACAAAGCCAGTACCGAAACGGCATTGGTGATGAAAGAGATGCGGCTGAAACGACGCCATCCTTCACGTGCCTCGACTCCAACCCTGGTGAGTTGAAAGTACCCATAAGTGGCCATGAGGGCGGCGGTGAAAGACAACAGCGCCATAAAATGGCCTATCTGGCCAATGAACAAATGTTCGCCTTCGTATCGCATGATGCGTTGGGGTTGGATGTATTATCAGGGCTGGACCTGTTGTGCACTCACTTCTTGGGAGCCGGCGGTTTCGGCATTGTATGCCTTCATCTGACCGGAAGGATTGTCCTTATATTTGGATGGACATTTCAACACGATTTCATTGCATTCGAACACCTCGCCGTTCATACGTCCTTTCATGACGATGCGCTCGCTTCGTTCAAAATCTGTAGGTTTTGCATTACGATAGACAACCTGGGTTCTGCCTCCAAGAGAGTCAAGTGCGTGAAAGCTCAGAAAATTGGGATCTTTCACAGGATCGTAAATGACAGGCGCCGTTTTGTCGAGCCGGGTAATCAGATGTACGAAACGGCCCTCTTTCTTCCGAGCAGAGGCAATGGTATCGTAGGTGGAGAGATCCTTCATCATCGTCAGCAGGCCTGCAATCACAGCGGCCACAGCGATCAGTAAGATGATATGCGTCTTCTTCATGTGTACAATTTTCCTCAGGTGCGAAAGTACACCAAAATGGAGATGTGATACCTTTTGTTTAGGATATGGCCTACCCTCTTTTCACGTTTCGTTTGCATTTACCGAAGCTATAAGTTTATTTTGGCGGTGAAAGTTTTATGATGATACATTTGCACCGCATTTTCAAACGGTCGTATTTATTCTGCAAAGCGCATCAACACCCGGTCACACATGGCTGACTTATCACAATTCGACCCCAACGCCGCGGGTAATCCAAACAACAACATCTTCGGGCTCCCATTCACTGAACAGGATGCCAGACTGGTTTTGTTGCCTGTTCCCTGGGAGGTAACGGCCAGCTATCATGCAGGTACTGCCAGGGCTCCGGAGCACCTGTTCAGATCTGGATTGCAGATCGATCTCTTCGACCCGGATATCAGCGAGGGTTGGAAACAAGGTTTCCACATGCGGCAGCCCGACAAGAAGATTCTTCAGAAAAGTGACTACCTGCGGAAGGAGGCTGAACTGTACATCAACTACATTACACAGGGTGAAAACGTTGAGAAGAACAAGTTCATGTGCAAGGCCCTGCGGGAAGTCAACGAAGGCAGCCTCAAGATGAACGAGTGGGTGTATGAACAGACG
>JBEEMB010000254.1:0-4373 GCA_041167815.1 Bacteroidota bacterium
GAATTCTGCGCCAGCTCGAAGACGGTGAAGCAGATGATGCCCGTCCACACCGTCCAGGTCCGGGCAGGGTCGGCAGACAGGTCGAAAAGTCTGAGTTTGGCGGAGGCGTCCAGCTCGGCAACCGCTTCCGATAAGCCGATGGGCAGTCCCTGTGCGATCGTGACAATGGAAATGATGGCGCCCCCCACCATGATGACGAACATGAGTAGGTCGGTCCAGATCACGGTGGTGATGCCACCCATGATGCTCCAGGCGACGGAGAACAGGCCGATGAAGAGGATCGACTGTCCGATCGACAGGTCCACGATGACGCTCAGGACGAGGGACACGGTCAGCAACCGGACGCCATGTCCGAGGATGGCTCCGGCCAGGAAGAGGCCGCGGGTCAGGTGGGCAGCCCGCTGTCCGAGCCTGTTGCCGATGAAGTCGTACGGGCTGTAGATCTTCTTCTCATAAAATGGCCCCACGAAGAGCAGGGTCATGAGGATCTTGGCGATGACGAATCCCAGCAGGGTACCCTGGAGGAAAAGCAGGTTCCCGCCTTCCTGAAAGACGGCTCCGGGCAATGCGATGATGGTGACCGCACTGATCTGGGTGGCCATGATGGAGCCGGAGACGGCCCACCAGGGGAGGCTGTTGCCACCGAGGAAGAAGCCGTCAAGGCCTTTCTGGCCGGCGGAAAGCCGGTGGCCGAGCCATGTGATGCCGATGACCAGCAGGATGAGGATCGACCAGTTGATGATTCCGAATGACATATCGTGTGATTAGTGATTTTTGGGGTACATGCTCAGGGTTGGATGCGGAACCAGTCGATCCCGAAGAGATTGCGGTCGCCCGATCCCCTGAAGACCAGGTACAGATCAAGTTTTCCGGGGGCATTGTCAATCCTGACCGACTTCATAACATATGCCCCGTCTGCGGAAGGCTTCACCACCAGGGTTCCCAGCCTCTTGCCGCCGGGGCTTCCGCTTCTGAGTTCGATCTTCCCGCCGGCATTGGGCCGGATCCTGAACGACAGCGTCGCCTTTCCTGGCGTGTTCCGGATGTTGGGGTATCGCAGGTAACCATAGGTCCGGCATTCCTTTACTTCGAAGCCCTGCTCAATTTCTCCTTTCCGCACTTTTTCGGCGGACATATACCATTCCGCTTCGATGCGGTCCCATGTGGCATCGTACTGACCCACGCCGTTGGCGAAATGCCGGTTCAGGAGGGCGGTGTCATCGACCATCGTCCCGTCGTCGCGGTAGTGCAGATAGGTGAGATAGGATTCCCGGTAGTAAGCGGTCTCCTTACCCAGGTGAAACTTGCACCAGGTGTGGAACCACTGGTTGTTCCACTCGAAATAGTTGCCATGTGCCTGCTGTGTGAGTCCGAATACGCCGAAGCCCGAGTTGCCGGTCTTTTGGTACGGACCGTAGATGTTATCGGAGATCGCGTAATGGGAACCGGCCGACAAATAGTAGCGTCCCTCATGCTTGTGGAGGTTGGGCTTGTCATTCGCTTCGAGCACGGGTGCCGATCCCGTGAACACGATCCGACGGGGTTTTTCCGCCAGGGATATCATGTCTTCGTTCAGCCTGGCGATGAAGTAATCGAGGGCAGGGTCGTCGTCGCGGTGGTGTCCGAAGATGATATACGCTGACTGAGCGGGGTCGTCATCGATCAGCACGGACGGGTCATATTCCTTGGTGGATGTGAGTCCTGTGTCGAGCATGGGCTTTCCGAGGACATCCCTGAAGGGACCTGTCGGGCTGTCGGCCACCATCACGCCGGTGGTGCGGTTCTTGTCCGAAAAATAGAGGTAGTATTTCCCGTTTCGGCTAGCCGTTTCCGTTGCCCAGCAATCGTTGGATGGACCCATGTAGGTCTCTGTGGGCAGGATGGTCCTTTCGTGCTTCCAGTGCAGCAGATCCTCGGTCGACCAGATATGCCAGTCGGGCATGATGAAACGGCCTTTGGTCTTCAGCGAATCCTTGTCCCTCGTGCTGTAGAGATAAGGCTTTCCGTTGAACACATAGATATGCGGGTCGGCCATGCCGATGTATGGCACGAGCGGGTTTCCGGGTTTGTACGGATGGTCCTGTGCCATCGTCCGGCAAATGGTGAATGCAGCGAGCAGGAGGCCGGAGAGCAGCGCCCTATATTGCGGGATCAATCGGTTCATAGCGGCCATCAATTATCTGTTTTGATCATCCCCACTCCATCGGCGATGATGTGTCCGTCAGCACCTTCGTTGTCGATGGTCACGGTCGCCTTGTCTCCCCGCTCGAAGTAGTACGTCCCAACCAGTAATGAAAATCCAAGGGGATCACCCTTTTTGAAGTTCCAGGTGCGGTTGTCGGTTCCGCGCGCATGCGTGACGCTGAGTCGGGCATTGGAGGCGGATGCGTTGTCGGGGAAGTAGTTGAGGCATACTTTGTACCAGCCTGATTCGCGCACGGGGATCGTGTAGACGGCTGATGCCGGAATGCCGGGGGCGGCGATGCGGCAGATATATTTGAAGAGCGAGCGCATGCCGTTGATTTGTTTTTTCTGCCAGGGTCCGGTGAATCGGACGTTGGACGTGTCGTCCGACAGGACAACGGCGCCGGGCAGGCTGAGGTCTTCGGCATAGATGAAATGACCGGCCGTGCCGCCCGGCCCTACCTGGTCCTGCAGGCGGGCCGGTATCCGTACGGGGGATACCAGGTTGTCGCGGATCTCGAGGTTCCAGTTGCCCATGATGGGCTTGATCTCGCGTTCGCCGGTATTGTAGATGACATTGTGCCGGAGGGTGGTGTTGCTGGTCGCCCAATCGAGGAACACGCCGTTGGCGAGGGTACGCCGGGGGGCGCGGTCGGGCAGTTGTTCGAATCCCCAGACATTGTAGAGCAGGTTGTCGAGGATGAAGTTGGGGGCCGCCAGCCGGTTCATGGTCGCCAGGTGGATGGCCGCCCCGTCGATGGTCGTCTGCATGCAGTCGTGTATCTCGTTGAATTCAATGACATGTCCGCCCTGGTTGCGGAAAGCGAAAATGCCGTTTCGGGAGAGGTCCCGGAAGAGGTTGTGGGCGATGTGGTTGCCGGGGGCCATGGCCATGGAGGCCGGGCGGGAATCGATGTGGACACCACCGCCGTAGTATCGGATGCGGCCACAGTGTTCCACGATATTGCCGATGATTTCATTGCGGATGGGA
Source organism: Bacteroidota bacterium (assembly GCA_041167815.1). Lineage (GTDB taxonomy): Bacteria > Bacteroidota > Bacteroidia > Chitinophagales > Chitinophagaceae > Pollutibacter. Next base: position 3,176 of record JBEEMB010000254.1, read on the forward strand.
AAGACGTTGCGGGCTTTTTCACCAGGCGTGTACAGCTTGCTTTCATCCATGTACGAAAGCCTGGCACCGGTCATCAGCACGCCGCCACCGCCGGATTCCGAGACGTGATTGCGGCGGAAATGATTGCGCTGGGCATCGAGGTGCATCCAGCAGGCGTAGCCGCCGATGAGCTCGAAGCGTGAATCCTCTACCACGCAGTCCTGTGCATTCTCCAGGAAGACGGCACCGTCGGTATGCACACGGGCCTCTATCTGTCCCAGGGTGAAACGGGTATGCCGGAAGGTGAATCCGCGGAAATGGATATTCCGCACATGGGTGCCGCTGTCGACATTCCCCCTCAGACTGAAAATACGGTGGAGCCGGGGGGCGATGATCTCGAGTGTGCGGACATCCTCGCCCGGGCGGGGCTTGTAGTACAGCCTTCCTTCGCCGTGATCCAGGTACCATTCGCCCGGACTGTCGAGCTCCGATTTCACGCCTTCGATCCAACCCCAGGTACCGGCATCGATCTCACCGTGGCGTTCCCTTGGTCCGATGTAGATGCGTCCAGCAGCGGAATCGATGGCTGCGACATCATTCCACTGGTTGAAGAAACGCCAACGGGGGATGATGTTGATCTGCGCATCAGTTTCCCGCCCCCAGGCGGACCGGACGGTCCCGGACGGGAGGCGGAGGTGGTCCGTTTCCCCGGAGACGGCAAAGAAGAAGGGCTTTGGATCCGTTACATTCGGATAACGGGCGCGCACGGCCCGGCGACCGTTGATGAAGAGCTGACGGAAATTCCAGGGTCCGGAGGGATCGGATTCATAGGTTTCCGGCCGGGTGATATCCGCTTTCCAGCCGGCGGTTTCGGGTACGGCGACGGACCAGATGCCGTTGTGTTCTTTACGCCAGGTGCCCTTGATGGGCTTCCCTCCGCTCAGGACGACCTTTTCGCCGTCAGCGGCCCGCCAAATCACCGGCGCACGGTTTGATCCTCCATCGGCAGGATCGAATTCGAGGGTTTTTTCGAGGAAATAGACGCCTTTGCGTACGACGACCGATATCTGTCGGAGGGAATCGGCCGCCCGCAAGGAACGGACGGCGGATTTGGCTCTTTCGAGGGTGGCAAATGGCTTTTCGACGGTACCCGGATGGGTGTCATTACCAAGGGTCGAAACATATAAGACGATGGAATCCCCTGATGGGGTTGCATGTA
>JBEEMB010000260.1:0-3490 GCA_041167815.1 Bacteroidota bacterium
CAGGCCTCAGAAGCACCTGGCTGTTATGCCTTCTGAAGAGAGGAGTGCAAAAAAGGAATAACAGGCCCCCGTCACTGTCATGCGGGGGTGTTATTGATCAATAAGCGATGGCGAACAGCACACGTTCCTTGCTGGGTTTGCCGCTGTAGATGCAGGTCCCTTCTTCCTGGGGGTTGTCGAGGGGGATGCAGCGAATGGTGGCTTTCGTTTCGTCTTTTATCTTTTCTTCTGTTTCACCGGTACCATCCCAGTGGGCGGACACGAAACCTGTTTTTGTTTCGAGCACCTGTTTGAATTCCTCCCAGGTATCGACGCGGGTGATGTGTGCCTCGCGGAAGGCTCTGGCACGTTCCAGCAGTCCTGCCTGGATATCGTCGAGCAGATGTTTTATATGATTTGCGATCCCGTCGATGCTGACACTGGATTTCTCCTTGGTGTCGCGGCGGGCTACTTCCACGACATTGTTCTGCAGGTCGCGGGCGCCGATGGCCATGCGAACGGGTACGCCTTTGAGTTCGTATTCTGCAAATTTCCAGCCCGGCCGTGAATTGTCGGCGTCATCGTACTTGACAGAGATGCCAAGGGCTTTGAGTTCCTTCATGATTTCGGATACCTTGGCATCGATCAGGGCTTTTTGTTCGTCGCCTTTGTAGATGGGGACGATGACCACCTGAAGCGGGGCGATGCGGGGGGGCAGTACCAGGCCCTGATCGTCGCTGTGAGCCATGACGAGTGCCCCGATGAGTCGGGTGGAGACGCCCCATGACGTTGCCCAGACGTGTTCGAGTTTATTTTCGCGGCTCAGGAATTTCACATCGAAGGCTTTGGAGAAATTCTGCCCCAGGAAGTGGGATGTTCCCGCCTGCAGGGCTTTTCCATCCTGCATCAATGCCTCGATGCAATAGGTATCGACAGCGCCGGCGAAGCGTTCGTTGGGGGTTTTGACCCCTTTGATGACGGGCAGAGCCATCCAGTTTTCCACGAAATCCGCATAGACATCGAGCATTTTGCGGGTTTCTTCCACGGCTTCCTCAGCGGTGGCGTGGGCTGTATGTCCTTCCTGCCAGAGGAATTCGGTGGTGCGGAGGAAGAGGCGGGTGCGCATTTCCCAACGGACGACGTTGGCCCACTGGTTGATCAGGAGGGGAAGATCACGGTAGGATTGGATCCAATCGCGGTAGGCATTCCAGATGACGGTTTCGCTGGTGGGCCTGACAATCAATTCCTCTTCGAGTTTCGATTCAGGATCTACGATGAGCTCCCCTTTCTTATCCGGATTGACCTTCAGGCGATAGTGTGTGACGACGGCGCATTCCTTGGCGAATCCTTCTGCGTGGCCTTCTTCTTTTTCCAGGAAGGTGCGTGGAACGAAGAGCGGAAAATAAGCGTTGACATGGCCGGTATCTTTGAACATGCGGTCGAGCTGGTCGCGCATGTTTTCCCACAGGGCGAAGCCATAGGGCTTGATGACCATACAACCTCTCACGGCGGAGTAATCTGCCAGTCCCCCCTTGAGGATCAAGTCGTTATACCATTGTGCGTGATCCGTCTGCCGGGGTGTGATCTCTTTGCTCATCTGTTTTAAGGTATGTTTAACATCCCGGATACTGCTCCGGGGCATTTTTCGTTGTCTATATATGAAAGCAGCGTTGCATTTTAACAAACGCAAGCGCGCAAATGTACTAACTTAGTGCAGAATCTATTAAACCCAACGGCAATGAATACCAGAAACATCCTCATGGTCATCGGTGCAACGATGCTGGGCAGCTGTTCCACCATGTACAAATCGGGTCCTACTCCGGACGACGTGTACTTCTCACCTGCTGCGCCGGAGTCGGGTTATGTGCGTCAGGAAAACTACGACAACTACGAACGGGGCGGCAGCTACGACGACGGATATGTGGATATGTCTGACCGTTATCTGCGGATGAAATCATCGAGCCGCAGGCGCTGGTCGGCCTTTGACGACGACTTCATGTACTGGAACAATCCAATGTGGAACAACTCCATCATGTTCAATCGCTGGAGCAGGCCTGGCATGGGCTTTTCTTACGGATTCGGTCCGATGTCTTTCGGCAATCCATATATGATGGGATATAATCCTTTCATGAATCCGTTCATGAGTCCGTTTGCAAACCCTTACGCAGGCATCGGTTCCTTCCACAATTTCGGCATGAACAGTTTCTATGGCTCGAGCATGGGAAGCTTCTATGGATATGGAAACATGTTCGGTTCGCCCTTCTCGCCTTACTTTTACGGTACGCCTGTAGTGGTGGTGACGAAGCCGGCGGCTCCGGTGAATCCCAGGGCTAATGGGCCACGTATTTACAATCTGGGCGGCTATGGTGGAAATTCAGGTAACAATACCGGAAACCGCGAGTATAACAGGAACAGCAGCAATGCCCCGGTAAGAAATGGTGTCCGCACCTTCGGAAATTCCTCTTCAACCCCCAGTCGTTCTTCAGGTGGGTACATCAATACCGAAAACAGCCGTCCGAGGGGTGGATATAACAACAACGACAATCCTTCGCGCAGTTCTTCGAACCCGGTGCGCACCTTTGAATCGAGCACTCCTTCGAGGAGTTCCGGCAGCGGGGCTGGCAGCAACTCTTCCGGAAGCAGCAGCGGCAGCAGCAGCAGCGGAAGTGCTCCGGTTCGTTCTTTCCCCCGTGGAGGAGGTAACTGACCGGTCGTTGATTCACACCTGCTGTTCAACAATCTTACAGATCGCTATTTTACATGCATACGAAAGAAAGAGCTGCCCTTCGCCGCTCTTTCTTTCGTAAACACCTAAACCATGTGGTTATGAACCGGTTTACATGTCTCATTTTAATCGCCACATTTGGCAGTCTGACCGTGGCTGCACAGGAACCTGCCGATGCGTTGAGATATTCCTGGCTGAGTGGCAGCGGTACCGCCCGTCATCAGGCTATTGGCGGCACCAACGTCGCCCTTGGCGGAGATCTGAGTTCCATATTTTATAATCCTGCCGGACTAGGGCTTTATCGCACCGGCGAACTGGTATTGACACCGGCCTATGGCATGCATCGAAACAATGCCGATTACCTGGGCAGTTCATCGATGCAGCGGGCGAGCCAGTTGAATTTCGGCGCCACGGGTCTGGTGTTGCCGCTGAGTGGTGGCGGTGGCGGCGGGAGAATCAAAAATGTGAGTGTTGGTTTCGGCATCAACCGGGTGGCGAACTTCAACAATTCTGTGTATTTCAATGGGCGGAACAACAAAAGCTCCTACTCCGAGAAGTATCTGGAGGAACTGATCAACAATAATGTGACGGACCCGAATGCAGCGGCAGAGGATTTTCCGTACGGTTCCAGCCTGGCCTTCAACACCTATCTGATCGATACGGTGGCTGGTCCGGGTGGCACTGTGGCCGGATACAGATCCCTGGCTAATCCTGCCACGGGGTTAAACCAGTCACAGACCATCGACACCCGCGGAGGCATCAACGAATTCGGGTTGGGCATCAGTG
>JBEEMB010000299.1:0-2753 GCA_041167815.1 Bacteroidota bacterium
TCCTTTATTTCTCCCACGCGGAGCTTCGGCCCCTGGAGGTCACCCAATATGGCGATGTTGTAAGGTTCAGTTGAATTGATCTTTCTGATATGATCGATGATGAGGGCCTTGTCTTCATGACTGCCATGTGAAAAATTCAGACGAAAAACGTTGACGCCAGCCTTCACCAACCCGAGAAGTTGCTCGTAAGAGTCACATGCCGGGCCTACGGTTGCTACGATTTTGGTTCTATGCTCATGATGGTCTATTCCGGCCTGGTTGTCCATCTGCTGATGGAAGTATTTAGTGATGTTCTTGCTCATGTAAGTTGGGTTTGGGAAGATATTTTAACGGTTCAAAATTAAGGTTCAACTGGCTAGGATTTTCACAATCTTAAGCCATTCTTCGCTGATCTTTTGGGTTGCTTTTACGGCCTTGTCCAACGGAGTGTAATGCATGCGGTTGTTTACGATTCCAACCATCACGTTATGACGTCCTTCGATCAGACATTCCACAGCCGAGTAGCCCATCCGGCTGGCTATGACCCTGTCCAGGCAGGTAGGTGCACCACCTCTTTGTATGTGTCCAAGGATACAAAGCCTGACATCCGCGTTTGGCAGTCGCTCCCGGATGATCTTTGAAACTTCATTGCCACCACCAAAATCGTCACCTTCAGCCACAACCACCAGGTTGACCAGCTTCTGGCGCTTCTCTTTTTCTTCCAGTGATCGCAACATGGCCTCGATATCGGTTTTTCTTTCCGGTATCAGGATGTGTTCCGCTCCTGTACTGATGCCGCTGTGCAGTGCTATGTATCCGGCATCACGTCCCATCACCTCAATGATGAAAAGCCGGTCATGCGCATCCGCCGTGTCCCGGATCTTGTCAATCGCCTCTACGGCTGTATTGACTGCGGTATCAAAACCAATGGTAAAGTCCGTACCGGCAATATCCTTGTCGATCGTCCCAGGTATGCCAATGCAGGGGATGTCGAATTCATTCGAAAAGACCTGCGCACCGTTGAAGGAACCATCACCACCGATCACCACCAGTCCATCTATACCTCGTTTGCGGAGGTTGGCATAGGCTTTCTTCCGGCCTTCAGGTGTTCTGAATTCTTTTGAACGGGCGGTCTTCAATATCGTACCACCCCGCTGGATGATGTTAGCCACACTGCGGGAATTCATCGGCTGGATATCGTCGTCTATCATTCCGGCGTATCCTCTCACAATGCCGTACACTTCAAGATTGTGGTAGAGTCCGGTTCTTACTACAGCCCGGACACAGGCGTTCATGCCCGGCGAGTCTCCGCCGGATGTCAATACGCCAATTTTGGTTACTTTCGGGGGTATTCCTTGTCTGGTCACGATGTATCAGGATTTTTTCAGCAGCTAAAACGATGAAGGAAGCATCCTTATAGTGTGTCAAAAGTACATATTGTTTTACTTTCGACGCCTGAAGATACATTGGTTTTTTGCATTGTAGGCCGACAAAGGGAAGGTTGAACGAAATTTCACTGAAAATTGACGCAAATGTGGGACGTCATGGTAACGGGTAGTAACGGACTTTTAGGCGGATTCCTGATTCCTGTGCTCCGTTCAAAAGGTTACAGGATCCTGGCAACAGGCAAGGGACCCTGTAGGCTGCCGGAAAGCTGGTTCGACGAGCAGGTCATATATATGCCACTCGATATCACCGACGGGATGTCCGTCATGACCTTCATGAATGAGCATAAGCCCCGTAAGATCATCCATGCTGCCGCTATGACACAGGCCGATGATTGTGAACGTGATCCTGTCGGTTGTTGGAATGTGAACGTGACGGCTACCCGCTTTTTGATCGATGCAGCAAAAACAACGGGTGCTTCAATGTTGTACGTCTCCACTGATTTCGTTTTTGATGGCGATGGGGGCCCGTACAAGGAGACCGACCAACCTGCGCCCGTTAACTTTTACGGATCCAGCAAATTGGCGGCGGAACGGGCGGTGATGGCATCCGGACTCGATTGGAGCATTGTCCGTACGGTATTGGTATATGGCAGATCAGACCATCAGGCCAGATCGAATATCATGACCTGGGTGCGCGACAAACTGACTACCCGCACGCCGATTAACGTGGTGGACGATCAGTTGAGAACGCCCACCTGGGCAGGAGACCTCGCATTGGGTATCTCACTCGTGGCCGAGCATAACGCCGGAGGGATATGGCATATCTCAGGCGCAGACCTGCTGACGCCATATGAAATGGCGGTTAAGACTGCGAACTATCTGAACCTGGATATCTCTCTGATGACAAGGGTCACGGCAGAAAGTTTTTCTCAGCCCGCCCGACGCCCGTTGAAGACAGGTTTTATGATTGACAAAGCACAAAGGGAGCTGGGGTACACTCCCGTTTCTTTCGAAAAAGGACTTGAGTTGACGCTTGGAAATAATTGACAATCAAGTTAGTATCCTGGAAGAAAAATTTCCGCAATCATGCAACGGGCACTACCTCCGCCATTGATTTCAATGGTTGGAATATCGACTTGCAGGATTTTTCCGTGCTTTTCCAGCGACTGGATTTGATCTGGTCTGAAAGATGAAAATGCCGTAGCAGACATGATGATGAATCGATCCCCTCTTCTGCTTCTGACCTGTAATATGTTACCTGCAAAGCCGGCCATCTGTTGCTCATCAATTTCTATGATCTCTTTCTGCGTTCGGGTAAGTTCCTTTCTCACCATCTCCCTTTGCTGTTCATTCCGGATGCTTTCCAGGCAAATCACCGCGAATTTT
>JBEEMB010000338.1:0-2908 GCA_041167815.1 Bacteroidota bacterium
ACTCACCGCTTCCATTACCCACGAGATGATATAAGAGACACCTGTTCGCTTGCAGGTCAAATGCAGAGGTATGTGTGCCTATGAGTCCATCCGTCAGGATGATACCCCTTACCAGGTCAGAATGGAATTTTTCCAGCAGGGTCTCTCCTATCGGCCTGTCGAACACCATCCGCCATACATCATCCATTCCGACATGTGCGCGAAGTTCCGCCCGGGTGGGTAAAGGCTCCAGGAGGCTGGGTGCCAAGCGTTTTGCAAGCGTCTCCATCCCACCGTAAAACCAACGCCAGGTCTTAGCTTCGGTCCGTCCGCCCTCCATGAGTGAAAACGACTCTTCGGTATTGGTGTCCCATTTCCTGGAAATGCGCAGGCCTGCCGGCCGGCCGTTCAACCGGTATGGCGTATAGGAAGACATGGGCCTCGACAAGGTGGTGAATTTCAAATCCAGATCCTTGAGGATCTTGTCGGGAAACAAAGACACCAAATAAGCGTAACGGGAAAGATTCGCTTCGTAATCAGGGAATGCTTTGACGCTGGTGGAAGCCCCCCCGATTTCACGGGTCGACTCGCACATCAGCACCTTTTTCCCGGCCAAGGCCAGATATACCGCCGCTACAAGGCCGTTATGCCCCGCACCGACGATGATCACGTCATACGTCTTGTTCATGTGGTCTCTTATGGTGTCACTAACGAAAGAAGCCCGCCTTCGATTGTGGGCGACCTGTCGTCTATTCAGCTTTCTTCTTCAGGTCTTTAAAGACCTTTTCAAATTTTTCGAGTTTCGGGCGGATAACAAAGTAACAGTATCCCTGGCTGGGATTGTTCTTGTAGTAATTCTGATGATATTCCTCTGCTCGGTAGAAATTCTTGAATGGTTCGACGGTGGTAACAATGGGGCGAGGAAATGCGCCACTGGCATCGAGGGCCGCCTTGTACTCTTCTGATGCCTTCCTTTGAGCTTCTGAGTGATAGAAGATCACACTACGGTATTGCGGACCTACATCATTCCCCTGACGGTCGAGGGTGGTCGGGTCGTGTGTCTGCCAGAAAACCTCCAACAGTTCCGGGATTCCCACCACCGCGGGGTCGTACACCAGCTGGCAGACTTCTGCATGCCCCGTCTTCTTCTCACAGATCTGTTCGTAGGTGGGATTAACTACATGTCCGCCACTGTAGCCGCTGACGACTTTTTCCACGCCCTTCACCTGTTGAAATATGGCTTCCGTACACCAGAAACACCCGGAGCCGAATGTGATCGTGTCCATGTTTGATCTTGTTGTAATGATTTTTGAACCTTCTGCAGGCGCCTTCTTTGATTTCTTGTCCTGTGCACAACCGACCAGAGAAAGGACGATAAGCACCGGACCGAGTAGCAGTTGACGAATCATGGTTGCTTCGATTTCATCAAAGGTGGTGCAAGTTGACAAGTCTGCCAAAATAGGAGATCATCGGCTTGTACATTTCCTGCTGGTAAGACCTTCACCACAAAGGCACGAAAGCACTAAATGGAGCGCTCAATGATGGCTCCGGTTGATTTTTCTTTCAAGATTATCTTTTCCTCTCCACTCGGCAGGATTTCTGATTTGATGAACCAGTGATCTGCATCATATTCCTGGTAGTTGGATGGTTTTTTCAATCCGGATAGTCCGCGCCAGACAGGCAGGATCACGGGTTCCCATTGTTTGCTCTTCGCAGATTTATAGGCGGCATCGATGATCGCATTGACGACATAACCGTCATAGAATGTTTCCATGGGCGTCTGCTGTTGTTCATAAGCAGAGAGCATGTCAATGAACATGTTGGTATATCCCAGCTCGTGCGCCTCATCTCCTACCGGGAACTGCCAACCGTTGGAGGTTTCCGCCTTCTCGACCAGATAGCCTTTCCCGCCTTCGCCGCTGGTGAACATTTCGAAGCCGGTTCGAAGCCAGGAGTTCAGCCAGATGGTCCCTTCCGTACCCATGACTTCATCCCGCAGGTCCATACCACCCCGGAAGGTCCATGACACTTCGAACTGGCCGATCGCACCATTCTCATATTTCACCAGTCCGATGGCATGATCCTCTGCTTCGATGGGTTTCACCTGCGTATCTGCCCAGCACATGACTTCGATGGGCTTGACATCCTTGCCGATGAAATTCCGAGAGATCTCCACGCAATGACAACCCATGTCGAGGATGGCACCGCCGCCCGCAAGGTTCAGATCCCAAAACCAATCGGCATGAGGACCAGGATGTGTTTCCCTTGATTTTGCCCATAGCACACGTCCAATGGCACCGTCCTTCACGCTTTTCAGTGATTTCAGGAACTTGGGTGTGTAACAAAGATCTTCGAGATACCCGGCGAAGATGCCTGCTTCTTCCACCGCTTTCATCATCCGCAATGCTTCTTCCGCATTGCGTCCGAGCGGCTTGGTGCAGAGGACAGCCTTCCGGTGTTTTACGCATAAATGGACGGCTTCCTCGTGCTGGAAATTGGGCAGTCCGATCACCACCACTTCCGACTCCGAATGAGCGATGGCTTCCTCCATGGAAGAGAATACATGAGGAACCTTGAAATCCTGTGCGAATTTGACTGCAGATGACTGGCTACGGGAATAAACGACGGTTACGGTGTCTTTGCTGCGGCGGCCGGTGAGTGCGTCTGCGTAGAAACGACCGATGAATCCGCCGCCGAGGATACAAATTTTTGCCATGGATGAAAGTTAAATCTTTTGATGATATAACAACCTTTTCCCCTCAGCACTCCAGTAGGTTGAGTGCCATTTAAGGATCGCCGGCAACTTCAGTATTCAATGAACTTGCGTTTCATATAAGGCACATGAAAAATCATCAGAATCACTGGGAAAATTTCAGTTAATGACAAAAGTAAAATCAAATCAAAATGATCTGATGGCACGAACGGACCA
>JBEEMB010000005.1:0-8900 GCA_041167815.1 Bacteroidota bacterium
TGCGCGATTCAGGATCCTTGAGTTCGGCCCTGCAATCCATACACATATTCTCTCCGTCCGTAACGTGTCGCTCACGCATCGGGAAAGTCGAAGATCCTCGAACCACCTTGAAGCCTGAAAGATGAATGTAAGGCAGTCGTTCCCGACTGATCACAGATCCTGAGGTCTGGCACTCCAATGTCGACAGCAATTTTTCAAGCAGCTGATCCATCTCCACGCTCCGGGCGTTGAGCATGAAATGCAAGACCTTTCCATCTATGGCTGCCCTTCCTTGCAGGCCGAGTTCCTGACCAATCCTGTCCAAATAATCTGCGGTAGGACAGAGGCTCTCCTTTATTTGAATTTGGAATAAATGTGTTTCTGTTCCGCCTGATTTTGAAATGCTCATCGATCAATTCCTTTTCATGCGGTTATGTTACTGTCGCTCAGGTATCAGGTCTCACCCAACCAACTTCTTTCAGATGGTGAAACCAGCGCTCCTTGATCTGTCATGACGGCATGGACCCGCTCACAAATTGTTTAAGTTTGCAAATTGAAAATAATTAAAAAATTTAACAAGGCAATGGATTCTGGAAGATTGTCGAATCCGGCTCATGATACAGGGCTCCGCTTTATTGGTTAACTTCAGGTTATGAACCAAACAGGCTTGCAGCGTTTTCTTCGTCAGGCGAACAGTCGCGTTCGATTCAATTTCTTCCTGTTGCTGAAGTTGCCGGCGGCATTCATTTGTGGCGTACGGTTAAAAGAGGTGACGGAGCATCATGCTGTGGCGACGGTTCCTTTTCGTTGGATTTCACAAAATCCATTCAGGTCAATTTATTTCGCATGTCAGGCGATGGCGGCGGAGCTGAGTACGGGAATTCTGGCGATGGCGTATTTATATGGGCGGAATCCCAGGGTGTCGATGTTGGTGGTGCATCTGGAAGCAGATTTCATTAAGAAAGGGACCGAGCTGGTGTCGTTCACCTGTGAAGACGGGGAGGGTTTTCGTTCGGCTATTGAGGAAACGTCGAAGTCGGGGGAACCGGTGGTATTCACTGCCCGTGCGATCGGTAAAAATCGGAAAGGGGAAACTGTTTCGTCATTCAAGATTACATGGTCTTTCAAGGCGAAATCCTGACAGGCCAATGAAAAACATTCAAATTTGATGTTATGAAGATTGCATTCCATGGTGCAGCCCGCACCGTAACGGGTTCAAAACACCTTCTGACATTGTCGGGCGGGCGAAAAATACTACTCGACTGCGGTATGTTCCAGGGTATGGGCAAGGAAACAGATGCGATGAATCGGCACTGGGGATTCGAACCTCGTGACATTGATTACATGGTGCTTTCGCATGCACACATCGATCACAGTGGCTTGATACCTAAGTTGGTGAAGGATGGATTCAATGGAAAGATTTATTGCACCCCGGCGACAAGAGAACTGGCATCCGTGCTGTTGGAGGATTCTGCCGGAATCCAGGAGGATGATGTAAAGTATATCAATAAGATCAGGTCATCCCGTGGGCAACCGAATCTCGAACCGCTTTACAGTGAAGAAGATGCCAAAAAAGCCGCCGGGTATTTCGAGGAGGTGGAATATGGTACCTGGTTTCGGATCGAAGACGGGGTGGAATTGATGTTCACAGATGCGGGGCATATCATTGGAAGCGCTGCGGTGCATCTCAGGATCCTGGATGAGGGGAAAACACGCCAGTTGACTTTTTCCGGGGATATCGGCCGATATCGGGATATAATCCTGAAATCTCCGGCGACTTTCCCTCAGGCTGATTACATCATTCTGGAATCGACATATGGGAACAGTCTGCATGATCTGCATTCGCCTACGGTGGATCAACTGTTGGAATGGATCGAAAAGACCTGTTTGAAAAAGCGGGGTAAGCTCATCATCCCCGCCTTCAGTGTTGGCCGAACCCAGGAGATCCTTTATGCCCTGAACCAGCTCGATTTGGAACGCAGGTTACCGGAAGTGCCGTATTATGTTGACAGTCCCCTCAGCATCAAAGCCACGGAGATCGTCAAGCATTATCCAGAGTATTTCAATCCCACCATCCAGCGGGTGTTGGAGACGGATCACGACCCGTTTTCGTTCCCCGGATTATCGTATATTAAAACTGTCGAAGAATCTAAGCTGCTTAATTTTCACCGGGATCCCTGTGTTATTATTTCCGCCAGTGGCATGGCAGATGCCGGACGGGTAAAGCATCACATCAATAACAATGTGGAGAATAGCCGCAACTCCATCCTTTTGACGGGATATTGTGAGCCGCGTTCATTGGGTGCACGGTTACAGTCGGGTAAAAAAGAGGTCAGCATTTTTGGTGTTCCCCGGGAAGTGCATGCCGAGGTTGGTAGCATACGCAGTATGAGTGCGCATGGCGATTACGAGGATCTGAGTCAGTTTCTCGCGTGTCAGGATGCCGCGGCAGTCAGGAAAATCTTCCTTGTTCATGGTGAACAGGATGTGCAGGAGGATTTCAAGGAGCGTCTGCTACGTAAGGGATACCATGATATTGAGATTCCGGAGATGCATTATGAAATAGGTCTCGGTTAGGCGTGACCGTTAGCCAAAGCGCTCAACGTTGAATCCTGTGATGTCGATGCTCGTGGGTTTTCTGCTGATGAGTTCTTCCACGATCTTACCGCTGGCTGCCGCGAGGGTGATGCCGATCATTGCATGACCGCTGGCGATGACCAGGTTATCGTAATTGGAATGACGTCCCAGGTAGGGGAGTCCGTCGGGACTCAGCGGTCTATATCCATGCCAAATCTTTTCGGGCCCCGGGAATGAAACCTCCAGACCCGGATAAAATGCCTTAGCGCCTGCCATGATGGCCTGAGCCCGTTTGACCAGGGTGGGTGATTTCAGTCCACTGATCTCCATGGTGCCGCCCATGCGCAGCGAATCCCCGAAGGGTGTCATGGCCACTCTTTTATCGACGAGGATGGCAGGGTATTTCAGATTTTTTTCAAGCCGGTCGAAGGTCATGCTATAACCTTTCCCGGGCTGCAGGATCATGTTGATGCCGAGCATGCGTGCATGTTCCGGCGACCATGAACCTGTGGCCATCACGATCTCATCCGCTTCGAATCGGCCTTTATCGGTGATGACGGCCTGTATCTTCTTTCCTTTTCGCTCGAAGCCGGTGATGTTGGTACTGAGTTGCATGTGGGCGCCCATCTCTTTCAGGGCATGGTGGAGAGCTTGCATGAACTGTCCGGGATGGATATGGCAGTCGATGGGATACAGCACGCCTCCCAGGGTGTTGACTTCCACATCGGGTTCCATGTCCTGCACTTCGCGGCCACTCAGGATGCGGGTGTCGATTCCGAGCCCAGCGGCTTCTTCGGCCAGTTCTTTTTCATGCTGTTCCGTGGCCGGGTTTTGGTAGAGCATGAAGCATCCGATCTCTTCCATGAGAAATGGATGCGTGAGCTCCTGTTTGAGTTCACTTTGCAGGTGCCGGCTGAGCTGAAGGATGGCATGCAGGTGTGGTACGTTTCGTTCCACGGTCTGCTTGTTTGACTGCTTCCAGAATGTCAATCCCCATTTGATCAGATCCAGGTTGAGTCTTGGTTTAATATAGAAGGGGGAGGATGAACTGAGCATCCAGCGCAGTCCCTTGGCAATGATGCCCGGGGATGCCAGCGGCACGAAGTGGCTGGGAGACACGTAGCCGGCGTTTCCGAAGGATGTTCCGCTGGTGATTTCTCCCCGTTCGATGACGGTCACATCATGACCTGCTTTGCATGCATAGTAAGCACTGCACAATCCGATGACACCGCCTCCGGCTATGATGACCCTCGACATGATTTATTGGATGAGTTCGTTATTGAAAGTAGGGATGTTGTCTCACATTGAGCTGGACTCACTCACATGGGAACACAGGCAGGATTATATTTATTTTTGGATACCTGCTGCATTTTTGATCGCATCGATTTCGTCTTGCCGATATGGGGTGCCATCTTTTCTGAAAATGTCATGAAACCAGAGTTTCGGTTCCGCACCGTCCGGCATGGGCGTATCCCACGCATAGATGGTGTTGCTTTTGCCTGCTACCAATCCCCAGTTGATCGCACCCACCTTGTGAGACTTGAATATGGGTAAGTGGGTCTGAAAAAAGCTGTTACGGGTGCGGGCCATGTATTCGGAGCAGATGACAGGTCTGTTGAGTTGCTGAAGTTTATCAATCTCCTTTTGTAAGCTCTTGACATCACCATAATTATGGAAGGTGATGACATCTGAAACGGAAAGCTGGAACTCGTTGTAGGTCTTGTCGTTCGACCAGGTCGCGCAGGTGAGTGGCTGGTCGGGACGGATCTCCCATGCCCATTCAAATACTTTCTTAAGCAAAGGCATGGACGATTTTCCGTATCCGCTGTTCCCGGGTTCATTGTACAGGTCCCACATCAGGATGCGCTTGTCTTTTCGGAAGCTTTGTAGGACATCTTTCACATAGTCTTTCAGATAGCTCCATTGTGTGCTGTCGTCGTGCACTGATTTTCCGGGACTACGGACCCATCCGCTGTTGTGAATACCTGGTTTGGGGGCGGGTTGGGTGCCGATGCCAGCTTCCGGGTTCCAGCAGTCGTCGAAGATGGTGAAGATCGTACTGATGCCCTTGGATGTTGCGATTTTCAGGTATGTGTTGATTCTTTGCTTGAATCCTTTCGGGTCTGCTTTCCAGGCGAGATCATGCAGGTAGACGCGCATGGTGTTCATTCCAATAGCGGCGGCCCAGCTCAGTTCGCGACGGATGGTGGCGGTGTCGAATGTCTCGGCCTGCCACATTTCAAGTTGGTTGATGGCAGTGCTTGGAAGGAAATTCGCTCCGATGTGCAGTGGTTTTGACACATACCATTCATTCGCTTTTTCCGCTGACCAGATACGTGTTTGAGTGTCCTGTCCATTGGCGAAGATGGGGGACAATGCAGTGCAAAACGTTATCGCCTTGATATAAGATTTCAGTGTGCTGATCGATGTGCTGAAGCTTATCATATTTATTTTTTCAATAGTTGATCTTGATATCTCTTATTTGGGTAGGTAGCCAAACCTGCATTTCAGATTTTCCTCGGTTGGCCCAGGCGTAATAGGGGATGGCCGTGACGGTACGCACCTCCGTTTGTGCGGATTTTCCGTCGGAGGATGTGACAAGTACAGGGGCGTCTCCTTTTAATGCGACCAGTTTTTCATCGAGGACGTTGTGCGTGGTTGGTGTGAGCTTGACATCTGAGGGCATGATGATGTTCCATGCGGCACCGCCATTATCGACACCCTCCATACAATACACGATGGGGCCGCGTTGGAATGCCACCCGGCCTGTATTTTGTTTAAGTTCTGGTCTCGACTGGATCCGAATCACAGGCATGTCGAATGTCCAGGTGATGACATCCCCTTTCTTCCATTTTTTTGACAGGTAGGCATAACCGTTATGGATAACCGAAGAGATGTTTTTCCCATTCACCTGAAATGTTGGCGACTTCTGTATGTCTGATGAGTTGCTGATATAGATCTGCCCGGGGGATACCGTGCCTGAATGCCATCCGGGAATCCTTACCCGGATGGCAAAGGAGTCGGCTGCGTCTGGGGTCACTTCCAGGCGCATCTTTCCATCCCATGGGTAGTCTGATTCGAGTTGCAGCTGGACGTTTCGGCCATGGATGGGAACCGTGGTTTTGCTCTGGACAAAAAGGTTCAAATACACCCCCTGATCGTCTGTTGCGTAAATATAGCTGCCAAGGGAGGCGACCAGTCGGGCGATGTTCGATGGACAGCAGGCTGTGCCGAACCATTCTCTGCGTTGGTGTTGACCGCTTGAAGCGAGTGGATTTCCATAGAAGAAGCGGTCTCCGCTCAGACTGAGTCCGTCCAGTGCTCCGTTATACAGGCTGCGTTCCAGCACATCGATGTATTCCGTGGAGGAGGTGAGTGCGTTCATTCGTTGGTTCCAGAAGACCATACCGACTGAGGCGCAGGTCTCACAATAGGCCTGTTCGTTGGGCAGATCGTAATCTTTCGAGAAGCCTTCGTTGGAACCGGCCGATCCGATCCCACCGGTGACATACATGTTTCGGTATACCACATCTTCCCAAACCCTGCGCATGGCTTTCAGGTATCCTGTGTCACCTGTATGGGTGGCGACATCCGCTGCACCGGTGTAGAGGTACATGGCCCGAACAGCGTGCCCGGTGATCTCTCGTTGTTCTTTGACGGGGACGAGATCCTGTGCATATGCGGTATCCTTCCATTGTCCCCAGGTATATCCGACGGCGTGTCCGTGGCCTCGTTCAGACAACAGCCAATCTGCCAGTGCCAGATATCTTTTTTCTCCGGTGGTTCGGTAGAGTTTCACCAGGGCGAGTTCAAGTTCCTGGTGTCCGGTGACCCAGTGTCGTTTTCCTGGTCCGAAAATTCCGTCGAAGTGGTCCGCCCAGCGTATCGCGACATCAAGTAGTTTTCTTTTACCTGTTGCTTCATAGTATGCCACGGCGGCTTCGATGAGATGCCCATTGTTGTAATCCTCGTGCATACTCATATCGGAATAGCGCTTATCCGGCGACGTGAGTGTGTAGAAGGTATTGAGGTATCCGTCAGGCTGCTGCGCCTGTGCGATTTTGTCGATCCATTCGTCGCATTTCCGTTCCATGTCTGCACTTGGATGGGTGCGCAACGAATACGCCATGGCTTCGAGTGCCTTGAAGACATCGCTGTCATCATAGAAAATGCCTTCGTGTTTTTCTCCCTGTTTTCGGGCGACTTTTTCAAAATTCCTGATCCTGGCCGTTTTTACTTCTGTCTGATAGATGCATGCCTCGAGCGTTTTGGTGGCGACGCGGTCGATCTTCGGTTTCCAGAAAGCGTCGGTTATATTTACTTTCGAAAAATTGACAGGCGTGAGGTGGCCTTTTCTTTCTTGTCCTTTCGTTGAGGCATTACCCAGACATAGCAGAACGGAGATGCAGATGGCTGCAGGCTTTCTTGACATAATCTTATGATTGACGGGATGTCGTATGATTTAAGTGCCGGTACCTTTCGAGGGTGCTTCATCGGCGAATGACATGCATCCTGCATCAAGATAAGAAAATTGTCGTATATCCGGTGCGTCATGGGAAGTTGGGAAACCCACTTCTGCTGAGCGAATCGATCGAATGAAAAGCCACCATTCGTTGCCTCGAGTATTCTACCGGGAGCTTTGGCAGCTGAAGTGAAAAATGGAGAGAATACCTTAGACCTCCACCTCCGCCACACGAAATGGCTTGACCTGAATGTCTGTCCACACACCATTTACGATGTAGGGTTCTTCCGACATCCATGCCTTGAGACCGTCTTCCGTCTCGAATTGTACGATCATCACGCTGCCTCGCATCGTGCCATCATCGTCCAGGATGGCCCCTCCTGTGATGAACGAGCCCATTTCCTTGAGTTTACGTGCGCCTGCCAGATGGGCAGGTCTGTTCTCCATTCTGCGCCCGGGAGCCGCTGCATCTCGGCCGTCTTGTGCTATGATGACATATTGTTTCATATCTATCCTACTTTACGATGTATGCTGATGCCTGATGGGGTTGGAAAGACTCATGAGTAAATATTGATGGGTTCATATTAAGTAACTGATCGGTGGGCTGCGAGGTTTGAGAAAATGCTTTTACAGAACCTGAAACCCTTTGTGGTATGGATCATCATTCGGGTCCACCGATATCGTGTTGTAGCCATAAATGCGTGCCCATCCTTCGATTGAAGGTCTGATCGCGGGCCTTCCATCAATCATTAATTCTTCTTCAATTCTTCCGGTAAAAGTGCTGCCGATGATGCTTTCATGGATAAACGGCTGACCGGGTCGTAGCCTTCCTTTTGCATACCATTGTGCCATGCGGGCGCTGGTGCCTGTCCCGCAGGGGGATCTGTCGATGGCTTTGTCTCCATAGAAGACGGCATTCCGGGCGGTAGATTTCGGATCCATCACGGCTCCTGTCCAAAGAATATGCGAACAGCCTCTGATGCTGTCGTTCTCAGGATGAACGAATGTAAAGCGGTCGTTGATGACCTGTCGTAATTCCCGTGCCATGCTGATCAAGTTATCTGCAGGAAAGTGTTCCAGTCCCGGGAAATGATCCTGAACATCCACGATGGCGTAAAAATTTCCCCCGTAAGCTACATCGATTCGAAGCTTTCCCAGCGTCGGGCTTTCAACTTCCAGGTCAGCGGCAGCCAGGAAAGAAGGTACATTGGTCAGCTTCACGGAGCGAATTTTTCCGGCTACTTCATGATAGGCGATGTCTACAAGTCCGGCCGGTGCTTCCATTCGGATGCGTCCAGGGGTCTTAGGTACGATCAGTCCTTTCTCCAATGCGATGGTGATCGTGCCGATCGTGCCGTGTCCGCACATGGGAAGGCATCCACTGGTTTCAATGAACAGTACTGCGACATCATTATCCGGGTCATGTGGGGGATATAGGATGCTTCCGCTCATCATATCATGCCCCCTCGGTTCGAACATCAGACTTTTTCGGATCCAATCGTATGACTTGAGGAAATGCTGGCGTTTTTCACTCATGTTCCGGCCTTCCAGCGCAGGTCCACCAGATGCTACCACACGAACCGGGTTGCCACAGGTATGTGCATCAATGCAATGGAATATTTGGCCTGTCAATGGCAGGGTATCCGCAGCGTACTTGTATGGAACGGGGTTGGTGGGCATAAAAACACTTGGTTGCTTGAAGGTTAAATGTCCGATGATATCGGCAGGATTCAAAATTCGGTTTGCCTGTTGTATGGGCAAAGCGCTGCCCAACTCTTGGAGAGTTGGGGACTCTCCAAGAGTTATGGACTCTCCAAGAGTTGGGAACTCTCCAAGAGTTGGGGACTCTCCAAGAGTTGGGAACTCTCCAAGAGTTGGGAAC
>JBEEMB010000305.1:0-3567 GCA_041167815.1 Bacteroidota bacterium
CTCATCACCATTGCGGCGGTGATTTTTTCGATGATCACCTTTGGTCTGTTCAATATGATCGGGATGGATATTGAAAAGATCTGGGAGCAGTACATCATCGTCTGGGGAGCACCCGCTGTACCGATACTCGCCAATGTGCTGGTGCGTGAGAATCCCACACTGGTCAACCGCATTTCACCACTCATTGCAAAAATATTCACCCCGTTGGTACTGGTCATGTTGGCCATCTTCCTGGGAACCATGGTCTTCACCGGGAAGAATCCGTATCAGGATCGCGACTTCCTCCTCATCTTCAATGCCTTGTTGATCGGTGTCATGGCATTGATCATCTTCTCCGTGAGCGAGGCATCGAAGGGAGGATATTCTAAGCTTCGATTGATCCTGTTGCTTGCACTTTCCATCTTCACCATCATCAACAACGGCATCGCACTTTCAGCCATCAGTTTCAGGCTGCTGGAATTTGGCTTGACGCCAAACCGACTGGCTGTGCTGGGAGGTAACCTGCTCATCATGACCCATCTGCTGATGGTCACACGTCGGCTTTTCCTGGTGATACGGAAGGGTGATGTGGTTGAAGGCGTAGAGAAAGCCATCGCTGCCTTCCTGCCAGTTTACGCAGTATGGACGATGGTGGTCGTCTTCGGTTTCCCGTTGTTTTTTGGATTCAGATAAGTCCCGTTGCATACATATCCGGCTGTCCTGGTCATCACCGGGACGGTCGGATTTTTATTTATTACGCAGACAGCCCAAGTCGTTTCGCCATCAGTGTTGAAACGAGGGTAACGAAGACCACAATGCTGATGGAGCTGGCCGGCATGAGGATGGCGGCCACCAACGGAGAAAGTCCACCCTGCACGGCGAATCCCAATCCAACGATATTATACAGGATGGAGAGCACGAAGCTGGCGGCGATGATGCTTTTTCCGAGCCGCGCAAACTTGACCAGTGATCCCAGTTTGGAGATCTGTTCTCCTTCGAGGATGGCATCACTCGCCGGAGAGAACATGCCTGTGTGATCGGAGACGGCGATGCCGACATCGCTTTGGCGCAGTGCTCCGGCGTCGTTCAATCCATCACCCAGCATGATCACTTTTTTCCCTGTTGATTGCAGATCGCGAATTTGCTGAAGCTTTTCCTGTGGATCTGTTTTGAATCTCATCCTGATATCGGATCCGAAAATCCGGGTGAGATTTTCCCTTTCCCGGTCGTTGTCTCCGCTTAATACGAATAAACCGAAGTTTACATGTCGCAGTTCATTGGCCATGCCCGAAAGTCCGGCTCTGTAATCGTTGCTGATGTTGTAACTACCCAGATGCCGGCCATCCAGCGATACATGTATCCGGCTGCCTTCGTTGTCTTCCGAAGATCCAGTGGTGTTTCCATCCCGGTGTATAAATGCAGCAGAACCAAGTTTAATATGAATGCCATCCACCCGTCCTTCCACGCCTTTACCGGGGTGCTCTTTGAAATCTGAGATTGCCGGTTTGGTATTTCCTTGCTTTTTTTCAAGTTCGGCCGCGAGCAGCCGGCTCAATGGATGCGATGATTGCCGGGCCAGGGCTGCGATGCACAGCTGTTCCTTCCCGTTGGGTACAGATCCTTCGAAACTGATCCGGGAGGACCGGCTGTGGGTCAGTGTACCTGTCTTGTCGAGTACGATGGTATCTGCTTTTCCAATGGATTCAATTACGGAGGCATTCTTCAGATACATGCGGTTTCGTCCGAAAATCCGCACCATGTTGCCATTCGTAAAAGTGGCGGACAGCAGGAGCGAACAGGGGCATGCCACGATCAGGATACTGGTGATCACATGCCAAACTTTCGATGGGTCGTTCCATTGCCAGTAAATCGCGGAGATAATGGCGATCGAAAAAAGTGCATAGGTGAAATAGCGGCTCCAGGGATGGATGAATGATTTGTGCACGTGTTTGTCGTGCCGGAATACTTCGTTGTTCCAAAGTTCGGTGATATGACTTCCGGTTGCGGGTTTGATCACTTCGAGTTCGATGGCGGGACCACATTGCCGTGCGCCGGCATAGATCAGTTCGCCCTTCCGTTTGGCCACGGGGGTATTTTCTCCGGATACGAAACTGTAGTCGATGCTGGCTGAATCAGACAACAATACAGCATCTGCAGGTACCAGCTCCTGATTTCTGATACGGATGAGGTCGTTCTTCACCAGCCGGCTGACAGGAATATCCTCTTCTCCATGTTCAGTGATCCGGGTGACGCCCAGCGGGAAGTAGGATCGATAATCCCGATCGAAGGAGAACGAGTCATATGTCATGTGCTGGAACCAGCGGCCGATGAGCATGAAGAAAACGATGCCACTCATCGAGTCGAGATACCCCGGACCGGTTTGTGACAGAATTTCATAGACACTCCGTCCGAAAGCCACAAGGATCGCCAGTGCGATGGGTGCGTCGATGTTCAGCCATTGCTGGCGCAGGCCTTTCCATGCAGAGACAAAAATTTCAGAGGCACTGAAGAGGATGACGGGTATTGATAAAGCCAGGTTCAGCCATTCGAAGACTCTTTTAAGACCTCCAGCGCCGATTTCTCCTCCGGAGAAGTATTCCGGAAAGCTGAGCATCATGATGTTGCCAAAACAAAAGCCTGCGACGCCGATGCGGTAGATTTGACCCCGGTCGACTTTGCTCGTCGTTTTTTCTGCTGTGTCCTGTAGGCTGATATGAGGCTCATAGCCGATGAATGCCAGCAACTCCACGATTTTTTTCAGGCTGGTGACAGATGGATCGAAGATGATGAGCACTTCTTTGCGCTGGAAGTTGGCGCGCGATTGGATGATGCCTTGTTGGATCCTGGGAAGATGTTCGAGCAGCCAGATACAGCTGGCACAGTGCATGGAAGGAAGATGAAAAAGAACATGCGACTGTTTGCCGTCGGTGAATCGAATGAGTTTTGACGTTACGGTCGGATCGTCGAGGTAATCGAATCGACCATTACTGAACCTGCCTTTGGCCTGTATCCCGGGATTTTTATCCAGATCGTAATACGCACACATGCCATTTTCTTCCAGGAGCAGATAAACCTGCCGGCATCCTTCACAACAGAAAGCTTTTTCTTCGTGGTGGATCCTGCCATCGCAGGACTCCCCGCAGTGGTGGCATGTGGTGATGGTCGATGGTGAGGGCGCTTTCAGCGCGGTAGTGACGGACATCTGCTGTTGGTAATGGTATCAGTTTGAATCCTGAGTTGAATTCGATGATACAAAATTACCTGTCAGCCGTGGGGGTGTCTCTGACCGCCATCAACTTCGAAGATGACCGCCGTCAGTTTCAGGCGCGTTCGAAGCGCCATTTTCTCACCAGACAGCGGATGCCTTCTGCATCATTCATGATGGCATGTTATTGATAACCAGCATTTCATGGTTTCTGAAACAGCGCTCTTTCATTCTTTAATCGTGTACAAACGCTTCTTCCTTAGGAACCGTCATTTATGGCGCCATCGTCTTTGCCCCCGAATGTCTTATCTGATATTCTTCGACATTATCCATTCCTTTCCCTTCCAATATGCGTCCAATCACTTCGGCACTTTCTGACAGGT
>JBEEMB010000111.1:0-5972 GCA_041167815.1 Bacteroidota bacterium
CCACCATGATGCACAGTACCTCACTGCGGTTCATCCGGTCGAGGAACGGACGGATCATGATCGGAGCTTCCGTTTGTCCCAGGAAAATATTGGCAGCGGTGGAGACACTCTCCGCGCCTGAAATACGCAGCTTACTCAACAGGAAGGCGAAGAAATGCACGACCTTTTGAAGGATGCCGAGATAATATAAGAGTGCAGACAAGGCAGAGAAGAAGATGATGTTCGGCAACACCTGCACACCGAAGACATAGGCCCAGCTGCCGCTCGGATCCGCAAGGTTTCCGAAGATGAACTCCGTTCCTTTGTGCGAGAGGTTGATCAACTCCACGAACTTCTCGGAAATCCACTGGATGATGATCCTGAAGAAATTGTATTTGCCATTCGACAGCACACCGATGGCGAAGGCGATCTGGGCCAACAGACCTACGCCGACCAGCTTCCAGTTGATGGCCCGTCGATTATTGCTGAGTACATAACAAATGCCGATAAGAAAGGCAATTCCCATTATGCCCCTGCCAAGATTCTCCCAGAATTGATTCATGTGTTGATACGTATTCTAATGCGAGGATGCTGAAAGGTAAGCCATTTCAGTAAATGTCAGCCGCTCATCTACCGATCCGTTTCCGGAAGGCATTGGCCAGTTCGTTGATGTCTTCTGATATGCGAAGTCTGAGCACCAGCAGTACAAAGAGCGGAAGAAACGCAAGGGATTGCAAACCGATATTCAATGCCATCGTTCCCGTATCCGGAATCATCCCCGCCAGCAGGAGACAGGCCCCGCCAATGCCCAGCGCTTTCACATGCGAAAGTGAGAAGGGCTGTAAACGGAACAGTTTCCAGATCAGCACAAACCGCGTTCCGTTGAAGATGCACAGCGCGATCAGGTTCCCGTAGGCGGGCCCCATCACGTTGTAACGCTTGGTAAGCCAGTAATTCAGCGGAATGGACAAGGCCACCAGCAGGATATTTGTCAGAAACTCAACCTTCCAGTAGCGGGAAAGCAACAGGATCTGCGTATTCAATCCCGTCGCAAGATCCACCAGTTTCGCGATGCCGCTTATCGCCACCACCATCGTCAGCGCGGCATAGGGTGTTCCCAGAAATCGAACCGCATCATCCAGATTCAGGAGCACCAATCCGAAGATCGCGATACCGGCCACCAGCAGGTTCAGAGAGGTTTTCTTATACAATCGGTCGATCCGCGGCAGGTCGCGGTTTTTCCAGGCCTCTGCGATAAAGGGTGTGGAGATGGATACCAGCGAACGCTGAGGAACATCCATCACCGTTACCAGATAGGTCGCAATGGTGAATACCGCCGCATCTGAAAGTCCGCCGGTCGACTGGCTAGCCAGGATGATCGTATCATTCGTTCGGGCCACGATGTTGAGGATCGCCCCACCCAGCATGAAAAGTCCGAACGAAGCCATCCTGCCCGCCATCCGCCCCGTCAGCCTGCTCGGACGCGGATGCAGGGCCAGCCCCCCGTTGCGCGATAACACCGCCACAAACACCAGGATCGCCGGCAGATAAATCCATGCATACATGGTGATGAAACCGTCGAAATCCATCCATCCGGCTATGAAGGCCAGGATCAGCACCGTCGTCAGCAAGCGGAAAGCGAACTCCTTAAGCGCATTCGAAAGCACCGTCCGCCGCTGGCTCCAGGCATGGGCCTCCAGGATCGTGAAGAAAACGATGCTCACCGTGAACGGATACAACAGATGAAAGTATTCGACGAACAGCGGAGACCGTGCGCCAAACTTTCGGATGATGAAGGGTTTCAGCCAGGGCAGCGCAATCATCAGCAGTGCCGAGCCCAGTGCACCCAGCATCAGACTGATGAACGGCAGGTCGTTCTTATCTTCGGTTACCCATGACCGGTAGAAAGGATGAAAACGCAACGTCACAGGAATACTGCCGAGCGTACAAACGGTCGCGAAGACCATCGCCACATCCAGTAGAATACGCGTCAAACCGATCTGCTCCGGTGTGAAATACCGCGGAAAGAGCAGCAGAATGTTCACCGCTCCGATGGCAAAGCCAAGGTAGATGAAGCCGCTGGAAAGGATGCTCTGTCTACGGACGACGCCCATGGGAGAGGATTAGTTGTAGAAAGCTGTGGCCCGGCTTCGGATCATGAAGCTCCATCGCCCGCAGATGCGCACGCCGGCCTATCTCAGCCCATTCATCGCGACGCTGCCAGGCGGCTTCCAAAGCTGCGTCCACCGCCAGGGTGTTGGCGCCACCGGCCAGGAATCCCTCAACACCGTCGGTGATCCATTCTGCATTACCCCCGACATCGGTCGTCACCACCACCCGGCCGCAGACCATCGCCTCAACGACCGACAAGGCCATTCCTTCGTTCAGCGAAGGCATCACGAGCAGATGGTGCCGTTCCCACACGGATCGGATATCCCCCGTCCGGCCCTGCATGAACACTTTGCCGTCCAGACCGAAAAAAGGGATCAGCGAACGGATATATCCTTCATCACTGCCGCTACCGAAAATATGCAGTTCCACCGGGCGCTGCTTCCATTTATCAGCCGAAAGTACTTCAAGGAGCAGGTCGTGCCCCTTGTGGTTCACCAGCAGGTTGGCTACGATCGCGAAGCGGTAAACCGGATCTGCTGCAGGCATCGGCAGGGCCTCTGCTGCCGGCAGGTTCACCGGATTTCTAACCACAGCGGAACGTGGAATGCGCTGGGCAAGATGCCGTTCAGTTACATCCAGATTCCGTTGGCTGACAAACGTGGCCAGGGAGACATAAGCATATACTTCACGCAGGTAGGCCGCCTGCTCCCAATCGATCGGACGCGTGTATTCGATATTGACCTGATTGTTCAGGATCAAAGGGATGTGGTGCTTTCTGACGAGCTTGAAGAGCGCCCGGTTCAGGGTCATGGCATAGCAGGCGCCGGTAAAAACCACCACATCCGGTTGCTCACGGACCACGGGTGAAAAAGGATTGGAGATCAGGTCGAGGATGGCGATCCGGATCTTGTGGAGGATTCTCGTGCGGCGATTCCAAGCCGGGTTGATGAAGCCGCGGCGTAAGAGGATCTTTGCGCCTTTTGACTCCAACGCCTGCAAGGGTTTGGAAGGTTCCGCCACCCGAAGGGCGGATATCACCACATCATGGCCTTGCGCCAACGCTTCCCTGGCAGCTTCGGCCCAAAGGACTTCGCTGCCACCCCAGGGGTCTTTGATGAATGAAATGAATGCGATCTTCATGGATGATCATCTGCGGTAGACCAGGAACATCTCGCTGCCGGATGGGTCTAGTTTCTTAGATGCCCATTCCTCATCCGCCTTTTTTTCCAAAGAACGCCAAATCGGCATCGACAACAGCGCCAAAGGCAGCAGCAGCCAGACCAGCCAACGGTCGTTCCCTTCCAGGCGAGCTTTGCCGAGGAGCATGTCGCGGTGATATTTCGAATACTGCCAGTACGTCAAAGGAAGGAGGAATCTGCGTGCCTGCCTCAACCGTCTCGCTGTGTCCCTGTCCATCGCCTTTCGCACATCCGTGAGTCTTTTGACGAACCTCGGAGAACTCTTGGTAATCCAGTTCACCGCTCCCCAATACTGGTTGGCGAAATAATGTGCCTTGGGCATGAATCCGATCACCTTCATCTGCCGGTCGAACTCCATGCTCGTCAGCCGGCGGAGATGCCCGGGCTCCTCAAAATGAAACCGATGCCCTTTCGTCGTTTCAATACCATCCCTGACTGCGGTGGAAAGCTTGTGCTCGTAACTTCCGGCATTGCCGCAGGGGAGTATATGTAAATGGGTGGCCGTCGCAGCAGAAAACAAACCCAACTGCCGGAAAGTGGCTTCCAGATCTTCTACATGTTCGAGCACATGGTGACTGAAAATCAGATCAAATCGACCCGAGTGCTCATGCGATGATGCAGGTGAGAAAAACTGACAATCCTGGTGACGGGCAGCCGCATTGCTCAGCGCGGTGGGACTGATCTCCGTACCATATACATCCCAACCCGGAAGGCAATCCTTGATTACCCGGGTGAATACCCCGTTGCCGCATCCGAAATCCAATGCCGTACCTCTTTGAGGCAACCCAAGCCCGATAATCAGTTCCCGCACCCTGCGGATCTTCCCGCTGTCCCAGGATTCCATGTATCCCTGACGATAGCGTTCGTCGTAAAACTCGGTAAGGGGATTGACATTCGAAGTCATAAACACAAAGGTAACCAATAATAAGGGGATGGATCAGGCATGCTTTAAAGGCGTTCAGCCAGTACCACATTGTTCAGATAGAGATCCTGACGGAACGGCAGGATCTGCCCAAGGGCCAGTGCCCACAGGTTGTTGAGACCGAAGAACAGCTTACGGGCAATGGTTCGCACCACCGGGATGTCCTTCAGGCCACTCAATATATGCAGGTTCCAGTACACGATACGCAGCTGTGTCAGGACTTCCACATTTCCGCCCGTCTTACGCTGATCAAGGATGCGGAAACCATTGGTCGTCAACATGTGCTGCATCGCGAAGCTCGTGTACCGTGCAAAATCCGACGGAATCTCATGCTCTCCGAAAGCAAAGGGACAGGTGATCAGGATCCTGCCACCAGGCTTCAATACCCGTTTGAGTTCGGGTAAAATTTCCTGGAGATTGAAAATATGCTCGAACACCTCGGAACTGAAGATGCTGTCGAAATGCCCATCCGGAAAGGGAAGGGTGCGTCCGTCGTAAAACACGTCCACCGCACTCTGTTCGTAGGTTTCACCCTCCGCCTGGTAGTCAACGCCGATGTATTCATCCACGTCGAACATCGTCCGGTAAGGCTTCAGCCCACATCCAAAATCCATCATCCGTCCTTTTAGCGAAGGCGCCAGGTCGGAGATGGCACGATGCAGGTTCGAGCGGATCAGGTAGAGCGGATGGGTGATGCCGGGATTGAAAGCTTCGGGTATATTCCGGATGACGTGCGCCATGGATGAGGTACTTCATTCAAAAATAGGGATTGTGGATGGACCAGACCCCTTCCGATTGCCGTTTTTTGCCGTAATTGCAGACGTTATGAACGCGATCCTCCAGAAATACCTCGGAAAGGCCGTCGGACGGCTGGGTTTCCGACTGATGCCCCTCGGACAGGAAGTCCCGGCAGATATCGCCGCAGACCGTGACTTCATGTCGCTTTATGCCCGCGTGCGACCCTTTACCATGACATCCCCGGAACGGCTGTATGCACTCTATCAATCTGTGCAACAAGTCGTTCGACATAATATCCCCGGAGATTTCGTGGAATGTGGCGTCTGGAAAGGCGGCAGCTGTATGATGATGGCCCTGCTGCTCGAGAAACTCGGAGATACATCCCGTCGCATCTGGCTCTATGATACCTTCGAAGGGATGTCGGAGCCTACGGAAGCCGACCGCCAGCTCACCGGTGAATCTGCAGAAACCCTGCTACAACAGGAAGATAAAGCCGATCAATCCTCCGTCTGGTGCTGGTCGACCATCGAAGAAGTGCGGGCCAATGTACTCAGTACGGGCCTGGCTCCCGACCGCTTCATTTTTTCAAAAGGCAAAGTAGAAGATACCATCCCGGGCACCATCCCGGAGGCCATATCATTGCTTCGACTGGATACCGACTGGTACGAATCCACCCGCCACGAACTGGTGCACCTTTATCCCTTGCTCGCCTCCCACGGCATCCTCATCATCGATGATTTCGGGCATTGGGAAGGTGCCAAAAAAGCCGTGCTGGAATACTTCAGTGGCCAGGATCCGCTCATTCACCGGGTGGATTACACGGGGAGATTGATGGTGAAACCCTGAGGTTTTCAATTTCAGGCTTTGGGAACAGCCAGATCCTTCGGAGGCCTCAGGATGACATTGACTTTTGTGGGTCGTTTGCAAACATAGGATGACAATCTATTTTTGGGGTTGTTTGCAAACATAGGATGACAATGATTGGGGGGCTCGGATGATAGCCTCCCCTTTTTACTGTCATC
>JBEEMB010000275.1:0-8215 GCA_041167815.1 Bacteroidota bacterium
ATGCAAAGATAGGATATCAATAGATGAGCACAATCCACCCATTCTTTTCTCGGTAGAGGGGCGGATGCGAAAATCGTGCTGAGAAAGCGGACTCAATATCTTCCCTGTCTGCCACCAGTAATCCGCTGAGCATTAATCGGCCTCCGGGTCTCAGTATCTGACCAAGTGTTGACGCATTGTCAAGGATGACGTTTCTATTGATATTGGCGAGGACCACATCGAATTGATTGTTTTCGGGCAATTGGTCGGCCAGCGACAGTTGGATGTGTTCACATTGATTGACATGAGCATTTTCACGGGCATTTTCTATACTCCAAGGATCATTATCGATGGCCATAACAGACGATGCTCCAAGTTGCGCTGCAAGTATTGCCAAAACACCCGTTCCCGTTCCAAAATCGAGTACTTCGCAATGATCAAATCTGACATGGTACATTTCCTCCAGCATCAATGAGGTGGTAGCATGATGACCAGTGCCAAAACTCATTTTGGGCGTAATGATAATTTCATGTTTTACGCCCTGTACCGGTTGATGGAAGGCCGCACGTACACTCAGGAGACCCGGGATGATGACCGGTTCGAATGATGATTCCCAGATGGCGTTCCAATTCTCCTCGCGAATTTCACGGATGGTAAGTCCATCGGTTCCATCTGGCAGGGTAGCGGCCATCAAGCCATGGTCGAAGGAATCCTTATCTATACAAGCGTACAGCGTTTTTTCCTCTTCCCTGAAACCATCGAAATTGATGCCAGCGAGCAGGCCAACAAACAGATCGGCTTCAGTGGCATCTTTAATTTGAATGGCGATTTCTATGTATGTTTTATCCATAAAAAAACATCCGCCCGAGGGCGGATGTGGTTTTGCATGTTAATTATTGCGCTCCGGTCTTGGTCCGCCTCGTCCTTCATTATTGAAATCAGGCTTGGGGAGCAGTGCTTTTCTTGAGAGTTTGAATTTCCCGGTTTTGGGATCCACTCCGATCAGTTTCACCCTCACCACGTCTCCTTCTTTCAGGATACCGTCGAGATTTTCAAGTCGTTTCCAGCTCACTTCACTGATATGAAGCAGTCCTTGTTTACCCGGGAGGAATTCAACGAATGCTCCGTAAGGCATGATGGATTTTACCTTGGCATCGTACTCCTCTCCTTCCTCAGGCATGGCCACGATTCCCTTGATCCAAGCCACAGCCCTATCGAGTCCTTCTTTCGCTGAGCTGAAGATGCTGACTTCTCCCTGGTTGCCGACTTCTTCGATATTGATCGTAGTGCCTGTTTCGCGCTGAATTTCCTGGATGATCTTTCCTTGCGGTCCGATCACGGCTCCGATGAATTCTTTGTCGATGAACAACTTGATCATGCGGGGTGCATGGGCTTTGACTTCATCCCGTGCTGCAGGTATACATTCGTACATGGCATCCAGGATATGCAGACGACCGTCGCGGGCCTGAGCGAGCGCTTCACGCATGGTTTCCATGCTGAGTCCATCGATTTTGATATCCATCTGTATACCGCAGATACCATCGCGGGTACCCGTGACCTTGAAGTCCATATCTCCGAGATGATCTTCATCACCAAGGATATCGGTCAGGATGGCATATTTTCCATCAGCACGGGTGATAAGGCCCATAGCCACGCCACCAACGTGTTTTGGAATAGGTACACCTGCATCCATGAGTGCCAGTGATCCAGCACAAACGGTGGCCATGGAAGAGGATCCGTTTGATTCGAGGATATCACTGACTACGCGCACGGTGTAGGCATAGTCATTGCCGGGCATCATTTGCTTGAGTGAACGCATGGCGAGATTTCCATGTCCAACTTCCCTGCGGCCGGGGCCACGCAGGAACTTCACCTCTCCTGTAGAATATGGAGGGAAGTTATAGTGCAGGATGAATTTGCTGTATTCTGATTTGGCGGCGCTTTCTACGAGCAGCTCATCCAGTGGGGTACCGAAGGTGATAGTGGTAAGGGATTGTGTTTCGCCACGGGTGAAAAGGGCCACGCCATGTGGGGAAGGAAGACAATCCACTTCCATATTCAGGGAACGTACCTCATTGAGTTTCCGGCCGTCAAGACGGACACGGTCATCCACGATCACGTCACGAACTACTTCCCACTTAAGGTCTTCAAAGTATTTCTTGACCAGCTTTTTATCGACATCAATGATCTCTGCACCAAGAGCTTCGATGGTCTCTTTCTTCAATTTTTCGAAAGCTTCGGTCCGATCGTTCTTGGAACTGGCGGATTTCGCGATCTCTGCCACACGTGTGCGTGCGAAATCGCTCACTTTTTGTTGGATTTCCTCGTTTTGGGCAGGGCGGGGATAGTCACGCATGGTTTTTATACCAACCTTCTCCCGGAGTTCCTCTTGTGCCTTGATCTGCGTACGGATGGCATCATGGCCAATTTCAAGTGCTTTGATGAACTCTTCTTCGGAACATTCCTTGGATTCACCTTCCACCATCATCAGATTCTTGGAGGTAGCACCGATCATGAAATCCATGTCAGCTTTTTCCAGCTGTGTGCGGGTGGGGTTCACCACAAATGCCCCGTCGATCCGGGCAACCCGGGCTTCAGAGATGATTTCTTTGATGGGGATGTTTGAAACGGCGAGTGCGGCGGAAGCTGCGAGACATGCCAATGAATCTGGCATCACTTCAGGATCACTTGAAATGAGTGTGATGACTACCTGTACGTCACAAAGGTAATCTTCGGGAAACAAGGGCCTGAGTGCACGGTCAACCAATCGACTGATGAGTACTTCAGAATCAGTGAGTCTGCCTTCACGCTTGAAAAAAGAACCGGGAATACGACCTGCGGAGGCAAATTTCTCCATATAGTCTACGGAAAGCGGAAAGAAATCCTGACCTTCCTTGGGTTCTTTGTTTGCGCAAACGGTGGCGAGCAACATACACTTGCCCTGGCTTACGGTCACCGCTCCATCTGCCTGACGGGCTAACCTGCCTGTCTCGATGGATATAGTCTGACCATTCCCTAGGTCAATCGTGGATTGAATGGGTTGTTTTAACATCTGTTTGATTTTAGGGATGCGCTAAAAAGCCGAAACCCAACTTTTCAGTTGGGATCAGACATTTCCAGCGGAATGATTACTTCCTGAGACCTAGCCTTTCAAGCAATGCACGGTATCCCGTGATGTTGTGCTTGTTGAGGTACATCAGAAGGCGTTTGCGCTGGCCTACCATGGCCATCAGACCCCTGTTGGAAGAAAAATCCTTTTTATTCTTCTTCAGGTGCTGTGAAATGTGATTGATCCGTTCAGTGAGGAGGGCGATTTGTCCTTCGATGGAGCCTGTGTTTTTGGCATCACCGCCGAATTCGGCGAAGATCCTGGACTTTTTCTCAGTAGTGATAGTTGACATCTCAGTTTTTTTGCATCCAGTTTTGTCTATATATATTTCGGGTGCGAAGGTATGAAAAAAATCAATGGGAAAAATCCCGGGGCTAAATTCCCCGGAATCTATTTCAATTGATTACGACATATGTTTCAAATTCATCGCATATAGCACGCAAAAAACGATGCCGATGAAACCACTGACTGCGCCCATGAGCACACCGATGAAATTGGCGGCCCCAAAAACAAGGAAGGGAGCTACAACCGTTATCCCTGTTCCAAACACATATAACCAGAATCCTTTCTTGTTCAATTGGAACATAAGAAAAGCGCCTGCCAGTGTAATGACTGCGGCCATAAGCCCAAACAATGCATTCTTTTTTATCTTGACGGGATCGCTCAGTTCACGGGCACCTGCCAGCATTTTATTTGCAATATCTGCTCCCGGTTCATTTGCGCCCTGAAGTTCGATCTGACTGGTTGCACTATCCAACGCGGTGGACACAACGGAGGCCGCGGTGTCAGCCTGACGATAAGTACTGATATTATTGAGGATAGACCAGCCGCTTCCGATAAAAGTAAGGATGCAAAGAACCGTCAGGAATGTGGGTCTTACTGGTGCAGCAGGCTGACTCATTTGTTCATAGTCCATAAATGATTTTTTTTCGAACTTACGGAAATTCGTTGGGACTACAGATATCATTCCCCGTTGATGTAAATGTCTTCCATCATCTGGATTCTCACGAAAAGCCTAACTTGAGCCACACGATCTCCAAATTGTGAAGCATATCCTCTTTACCGTCACCAACGACCTTTGCTTTGATCAGCGGATGATCAGAATATGTAACAGCCTTCAGGAGGCTGGCTACGAAGTCACCCTAATAGGACGACGAAACAGGCGATCCCCTGCCCTTCAACCGCAGTCGTTTCATCAAATCAGGATGCCAGTGCTGATTGAGCATGGTTTTTTTTTCTATTTATCCTTCAACCTTCAATTATTATTCAGACTGATGTTCATGAAGGCGGATGCCATCTGCGCGGTAGACCTCGACACCATACTCCCGGTTTGGTTTATTTCAAAGCTTAAAAACTGCGAAAGGATTTTCGATGCCCATGAATGGTTCTGTGAGATGAAAGAATTACAACACAGGCCCTTGGTGAAAAAATGCTGGAAACGCATCGAACGGCTAACCGTACCCGATTTCAATCATGGGTACACCGTCAGCCCGGGGATTGTCTCTCTGATGAAGGAGGAATACGGGCATGACTACATCCTGATCAGGAATATGCCATTGGAACGGAACCACGAGTATGTCGAGCGCAAACCGCCTTTCATATTATACCAGGGTGCGGTCAATGAAGGCCGATGTTTTGAGACACTGATTCCGGCGATGGCCCTCGTTGATTGGCCTTTGCATATTTATGGCACGGGAAACTTCATGGAGCAGACCCGATCACTCATCCGTAAGCACGGATTGGAGGAAAAAGTCTTTTTGAAAGGAAGCCTTCTTCCGGAAGATTTACGGGCGCTTACCATCAGGGCATCTATTGGCATCAGCCTTTTTGATGATACCGCCCTCCACAATCGGGTGTCACTTGCCAATCGCTTCTTCGACTTCATACATGCTGGTGTCCCTCAGATCTGCAGCGATCTGCCAGCTTACCGGGAAATCAATGAGCGATATGATATTGCCTTATTGGTGGAAAAGCCTACGATTGAGAATATTGCCAACGGATTGAACAAACTCATGTGCGATGAGTTACTTTATGCCAGACTATCTTCTAACTGCCAGCGGGCCGCAAGGGACTTGAACTGGCAACATGAGCAGGTGATCCTTCGGGAGTTTTACAGCTCATTGAACTTGTAATATGAAACAGCTTCACATTGTATGCCTCGATGTCCCCTACCCTACCAATTATGGAGGGGCGAGTGAGATGTTCCATAAAATAAGGGCGTTGCATGCTGCGGGCATCATGATCCACCTGCATGTTTTTGAATATGGCAGGGGTGTTCAGCCCATACTGGCGTCTCACTGCGCCTCCGTTCATTATTACAGGCGCATGGAAGGCCATAAGGGATTATCCATGAAGCTGCCCTATATCGTTGCGTCGAGGGCCAATCCGGAACTGCTTGAAAGGCTATCCCAGGACGAGTACCCCATACTTTTTGAAGGCGTTCATACCACGTTCTACCTGCATGCCGGCATGCTCAAGGGACGCAAATGTTTTGTAAGGCTTCACAACCTGGAGCACGAGTATTACAAAATGCTCGCAAAAAGCACCCGTTCTCCGTTGAAGGCCTTTTACTATTTGTTTGAAAGCAGGCTACTGAAAAAATACGAAGCCGAATTGAACGGAAAAGCCGTCCTACTCACACTCACGGAACATGAGAAGGCGTCTTACAAGATGATCTGCCCGGATTCAGATATTCGCTGTCTGCCTCCTTTCACAGGAATCGATCAAATTGATATTGAGGCTGGTGTAGGAAATTTCTGCCTTTACCATGGAAATCTGTCCGTTGCAGAAAATGAAAAAGCTGCTGCCTGGCTATTGAAAAATGTATTTCGTCGGTTGAAAATCCCGTTGGTGATCGCAGGACGTAAACCATCGCCTTACTTGGTGAGGCTTGCGCACAAATGGCCACATACCTGCATCGTGGCCGACCCGTCTGAAAAGGAACTGAACGATCTGATTAAAAAAGCACAGGTGCATGTTCTCCCGTCGTTTTCCGGTACCGGGATCAAATTCAAACTCCTCAATGCAGCTTTCAAGGGCAGGCATATCGTTTGCAACGAACGAATGGCAGAAGGAACAGGACTGGAACCCGCCTGCCACATGGCTGCATCCGCCGATGCATTTGGCGCCATTGTGATGCAACTCTTCAGAAAACCATTTGATGAAGAAGAGATGTTGCTCCGTGAGCACCTGAGAAAGACTAAGATGGAACCCTCAGTGCTGGCTCAGCAACTCATCTCGTGGATATGGTGACGTGATCTATGACTTTTCCCCCTTCGGTTCGTATGGTTCGGGCAGGAAACTTACGGATCACGGAATAATCGTGAGTAGCCATGACGATAGCCGTACCGTAGTCCCTGCATATCTGGAACAAAAGATGCATGATCTCTTCAGACGTCTCCGGATCCAGATTGCCGGTAGGCTCGTCTGCCAGGATGAGTTTGGGAGAATTCAACAGTGCTCTAGCGATGTCCACCCTTTGCTGCTCTCCTCCCGAGAGTTCAAATGGAAATTTGAATCCCTTTGTTTTCAGCCCTACCTTGGAGAGCACATCATTGATCTTCTCTTCCATCTGCTTCCTGTTTTTCCAACCGGTGGCCTGCAGGACGAACATCAGGTTTTCCATCACATTCCTGTCTGTCAGGAGCTGAAAATCCTGAAAAACGATGCCAATGGTCCTTCGAAGAAAAGGAACCGTCTTCCAGGTCAGGGTCTTAAGGTCGTAACCTGCGACGACCCCTTCACCCTCCCGGAGTTCCAGTTCTCCATAAAGTGTCTTCAGAAGGCTGGACTTTCCGGTGCCGGTCTTGCCAACCAGGTAAACGAACTCGCTTCGTTGTACCGTGATATCGACTTCTTTTAGGACTAGTGACTGTCCCTGATATATGTTTGCCTTGCGGAGCTGCAGGACGGTTTCAGGCATGTTACAAGGTTTGTTGCAAAGGTAAGGATCCGATTCGGAAGGACGTCTCCGACCTTTATTTCAGGAGGTAATCCATATGAATGGTGATGGATGCGGTCTTCTGTTTGTCAGTGGTATTGAAAGCGCCGCCATAACTATAGTCTTCATTGGAATTTTTTGCGGTAATCTGAAATACCCCCATATCGGCTCTTTTCAGGCGGTCGATCCGGCTTCCAACGCTGCTGGCGATGGTCTCCGCCCGCTGCAAGGCATCTGCAGAGGCTTTGGCCAACAGATCCATCTTAAGTGATGCCAAACGAGTGTAAAAGTACAGGGGCTCGCCACTTTGGAATTCAATACCTGATTGGATCAGCTCAGTCACTTCTCTGGAAACGGATTCAATGGATTCAAGATCAGACGATTGGATCTGCACACTCTGTGTAAGACTGTAACCTGAAAAAATGCTGGTAGCATTTCCACGCTTGTCCACTTGCTCACTATAATCCTTTGTAATATCGACAGCCGAAAACACCATGGCAGAATCAGGGATACGCTTGCTGCGGAAATAATTGCGGATGGCTTTTTCATCACTCTTCAACATGGCATAGGCAGTCTTTAGGTCAATATTCTTACGCTGGAAACTCCCCTGCCAAACAATCAGATCGCTGGTGAAGTCTACTTCTGATAGTCCGACCACAGATATTACTTCTGAAGATTTGAATTTGTATTTGTATGCACTGGTAAGAACGAAAGCTGAGATAATCAAGGAGAGGCCGATGACTGCAGGAAATAAGTATTGACGCATACGGGGTGTTTATGGGGCGAAGTTTGTTGTTTTTTTTAAATCCAAGACATGTTACGGGAAGATTAACAAAGTCATCACGATTGCCGGTAAAGGAAAGCGCTGACGAAGTCGCATAAGTTGGTGTATTTTGCAATAAATCATTCGATTGAAAATTCAAATCTGGTCCATAGGGAAATCCCACGAGGCTTATGTGCGAAGCGGTGTAGAGGATTTCACGGCCCGTCTGAACAGATACTTTGCCTGCGAATGGAACATCATTCCTGTCCCGAAGAATGCAGGGATGATGAGTGCACAGGATCTAAAGATCAGTGAGGGTAAAACGATTTTGGAATGGCTCAACAAAGATGATTTCCTGGTTGCACTCGACGAGCGCGGAAAGGAGATGGACTCTGTGAAGTTGTCGTTGTTTTTACAACAACGG
>JBEEMB010000328.1:0-6414 GCA_041167815.1 Bacteroidota bacterium
ATATAAACACCTCATCACAGTCCGTCAAACCGGGCCTTCGCCTCATCCAGCTGCCGGCGAAGTTCGCGAACACGCGCCAGCTGAAGGTTGTTGGGCGCCTGCTCGTTGTTACAAACAGCCACGTACACTTCAGTGATCCGCTCCCTCAGGCGCTCCACATCGGCAAACAGGGAGGTCTGCTTCGTTGGCACGAGGGTTTCGCGGAGGACCTCCAGACTGTCAATGGCGGCCTGCAACTTTCGTTTATCCTTGGTACGAGTGAGTTTCGGAAGACTGTCCGTGAAAGATTTCTGACGGGCCATGATGTCGGACACAAGCCTGGCGAGCGCTTCATGAATGCCGAACAATTCCATGGCCGTCCGGAACTGAAGTTCACGATCCTGAATACTGAACGAAGACTGAGCATCATGTACCATGGTGATCGGCTGGGAAAAGGACTTCTCCCCCACTTTCAAGGTGGCTACATACTGGCCAGGAAGCACCTGTGGCGCCACGAACCCGCTGATATCGCGCTTCGTACTGCCGCCAGCCGTCTTAGGTGGTGCGATACGCTGGTTCCAGTAGATTCTATTGACCCCCTTGCGTGCCGAACCTGGCAGAGATTGTATCAATTTCCCATTTTGATCCTTGATCTCGAGCTTGACGACTCCGCTGGTCAGCCGGTCCTTCAGATAATACTGAAATGCCGGAAGAGCCGAAGGATTGGCTGCCGTAAAACCCCCATTCACCACAGAACCGCCGCCGAACTGACCCGTCGTGAGGGTTTGAACCGGGGATGGGAAAAAGTGGATATCACGCCCAGACAATTCACCGGTCAGGTTACGTAAGGGAGAGATATCGTCGATGATAAATATCCCGCGTCCATGCGTCCCGATGATCATGTCATGGGTTTTGGGATGGATTTGAATATCCCGTACCAGCGCCATCCAGGGGATGTTATTCTTCATACGAAACCAGGAAGTTCCGCCGTCCAGGGAACTGAAAAGCCCCATTTCTGTCCCGAGGAATATTAGATCCCGGTTGACACGATCCTCACGGATGCGATGGGCGAATCCGGTGAATTCGGGGCTTTCCAGCCGTTTCCAGGTTTTTCCCATATCTGTGGAACGGGCAAGATAGGTTCGATGATCGCCGTACATGTGATGATCGAACGTGGCGTAGATGGTCTGCCGGTCAAATGCTGAAGGTTCCACACTGCTCACCCATGCCTGTTTTGGAATGCCAGTTGATAGCAGATTTGCAGACGTATTCGTCCATGTTTTGCCGGCATCAGTCGTAACCTGCAGATTGCCGTCATCCGTTCCCACCCAGATGATGTTCGCATCCAAGGGGGACTCCGCAATGGTAAAGATGGTCGTGTGATTTTCTGCGGATGTCACATCCGCACTCAGTCCGCCACTGTTCTCCTGCTCCTGCTTTCGGGGATCGTTGGTGGTCAGATCTGGAGAAATCCGTTCCCAACTGCGTCCCTGGTCTTTCGAACGATAGAGAAACTGCGCACCCACATATAAATTTCCGGGATCCGCCTGCCCGATGGCAATCGGCGTATTCCAGTTCCAACGCAGTTTTGGCTCAGTTGCACTCGGCTGAGGCCTGATGCTGACAGATTTGAACGTCCTGGTATCGATGCGGTTTACATCCCCACCCTGCGATTCCGCATAGGCGATGTTCGGATCCTTACGATCAGGAACCACCCAAAAACCATCACCACCGTACATTTCCTTCCAATCACCCACCCCAATGCCTCCAGGTGAGGCCGATGGGCCGATCCAGCTGCCATTGTCCTGAAGACCGCCATAAATACGATATGGCTCCTTCTGATCAACATCCACGTGGTAGAACTGTCCCACGGGCAGATTCTGCATGAAGGTCCAGCTGTTACCCCGGTCGAGGCTCATAAACACTCCGCCATCCGTTCCGAGGTACAACTGATTGGTGTGTGCAGGATTGATCCACAACGCATGATGATCCGCATGAACACTGGCTCCTTCGTTGGAGGCCTCCGAGAAAGAATACCCTCCGTCACTGGAATAGGCAAAGGAATAGGCCGGACGATACACCCGCTTCGGATCCTTCGGATCGATGGCCAGCGTACTGAAATAGAAGGGACGGGCGACGACGTTGAAAGTGGCACTCTGCTGCTTCCAGCTCTCGCCCCCATCGGAAGAAATGAACAAGCCTGTTTTGGCAGACTCCACGATCGCGATCAGGTTTTCAGGCGCGGAGGGTGCCAGGGCCAGGGCCACACGACCGTACGGCTTGGCGGGCAATCCTTTCTCCAGCGGACGCCAGGTTTTTCCGCCGTCCATACTCTTGAAGATCCCACTGCCCTGACCGCCAGACTCGAAAGAATAAGGCGTCCTGCGGAATGTCCAAGTGGTCGCATACACCACATTGGGCTGCTTCGGATCGACAGATACGTCTGCACAACCTGTCCGCGAATCCACAAACAATATCTTTTCCCAGTTTTTCCCGCCATCAGTTGACTTGTACAATCCCCGATGTGGACTGTCGTGCCACAATGGTCCCGGAGCCGCAACGTATATCGTCTGGCTGTTCGCAGGATCGACCACGATCTTCGCGATATGCTCCGTGCTGTCCAGCCCAAGACGCACCCAGTTGTCGCCGCCATCCGTCGTACGATATAATCCGTCGCCTACAGAGACTGAGTTCCGCATGTTGCTTTCGCCGGTACCGACATACAATGTTTTCGGATTTTTCTGATCGATGGCCAGTGCGCCAATGCTCTGGCAATATTTATCGAACACAGGCTTAAAAGATGCACCACCCGTCTGTGTCTTCCAGAGTCCACCACCAGCCGTACCGATGTACAGCGTTTTTCCTTCATCCATTTCCACGCCTTCAATCGCGGTGATACGTCCGCTCATCGAACCGGGGCCCAGTGCCCGTGCTTCCATCATTCCGAAAATGGAAGAATTGATCTGAGCGGAAATGCTGGTCACGTTCAGTAACGTGACAGATAGCATGAACAATAAATACTTCATGATGATTTGATAACTAAGTCTGTGAAACACGCAGTTAAGATGAAATAAAAAAACCCCGACGCTCCGCCACATGGAACGGTTGATCGGGGTCTTTGCCGGGCGCTTATGCATCACCCTCGCTTAGGCTTATTTTTTTACTTGAAAAACAGCCGGATCAATTTTCGCATTCACTTCAACTTTTGTAAAGTTGACCGGAGCTGGCTGACTGCTGTTCTCCTGTGTCATGGCGTATACGATGCCACCCTCGAGCTTCTGGAAATTGCTCATATTCATGGTGAGGTCCATTTCCTGTCCGTTGGCTTTCACCTTTGAAGTACGACGAACGGCATAGAAATTTTTGGAATCGATGAAATAGGTAGAGCTGTTGCCACTCTTACGGGTGAGTTTTACCTTGAAACATTCGGAACCCTCAACATCCTCTTTTCCGAGCAGCTCGACCGTATGACCTTTCTCTTTGTAATCGAGCAAATCGCCCTGAAGATCCAGTTCATCAACACCGGCCTTCAACTGCTCTGCCGGAATCGCTTCAGGTGCCGTCTGCCCCATGAATGGCATGAAAGTCCAGCCTTCCTTCTCAGTCATCAACACATAGCCTTCCATGTTCATGACATTGATAACCTGCTTCATCGCCTGGTTGTGAACCATGTAGAGGGTGACGGCCACGTCCGTGCCCTGGACACTCAGACTGGCTTCAGCCTTGATGGAATTGACTTTCTTCCAGTTATCCCGGCCACCGATGGCATCAATGTGCTTGGCGATGACTTCATCCACGGACTGGGCAGAAGCGGATGCGTACAGCAGGACCGATGCCAGCATCGTAAGGATTGATTTCATAATACTAAAGTTTATGTGTTGTTTGATTGATGACTCAAAATTAGCCTGTAGTTCGCTTATGTTGTGTTAATTGTCTGCCAACGGATAACTTTATGCAATAATTGGTCGAACAGATTCTATGTTTATTACAGGCAACCTTGCAGATTGTTTCAATCGAACCGTTTATCCTGCAGAAATATGGATAAATGCTGGCCGGATACAGGGCATTAAACGGATTTCAGAGGCGGAATTATCCAAAAATCCCCCCTTCATCATCCCGGGTTTCGTGGATGCACACATCCATATTGAAAGTTCGATGCTGATCCCGTCCGCCTTCGCGCGGATGGCTGTTGTGCACGGAACAGTTGCCACCGTCAGTGACCCGCACGAGATCGCAAACGTATGCGGACTGGCCGGGGTTGATTTTATGATCGAAGACGGGAAACGAACGCCTTTCAAATTCAATTTCGGGGCGCCCAGTTGTGTGCCCGCGACCGTTTTCGAGACGGCCGGAGCCTCCCTCGACAGTGCCGATGTGGAGCGATTGCTCGATCGACCGGAAATCCGCTACCTCAGTGAGATGATGAATTTCCCAGGCGCACTGCACGGCGATCCGGAAGTCCTGAAGAAAATCGAGGCCGCCAGACAGCGCGGCAAACCGGTCGACGGTCATGCACCCGGACTGCGCGGAGATGATGCCCGTCGATACATCGCCCGCGGCATCACCACCGACCACGAATGCTTCACCGCCGAAGAAGCACTCGACAAGCTGCAGGCCGGAATGAAGATTCTGATCAGGGAAGGCAGCGCGGCCAGAAACTTCGAGGCCCTCGCTCCATTGCTCCACGACCACTGGGAAATGATGATGTTCTGCAGCGATGACAAACACCCCGACAGCCTTGCAGAAGGACATATCGACCGGCTCTGTGCAAAGGCTGCAGACCTGGGCGTGGAATGGTTTAAGATTGTACAAGTCGCCTGTGTGAATCCGGTACTGCATTACAAGCTGGACGTTGGACTCTTGCGGACAGGTGACCCGGCGGATTTCTTGCTGATAGATGACCTGCACACCTTCCATGTTCGCGAAACATGGATCAATGGTATGTGCGTAGCTAAGCATGGACAATCTCTCCTTGAAAAAATCGAGATTCCGGCAGATTCAATCGTCAACCGATTCAACTGCCAGCCGGTCGACCCGAAAGATCTTCGTGTATCCGCTGCCACTAATGAATGGCGGCTGCCGGTCATCGAAGCACGCGATGGTCAGCTTATCACCGGAAGCCTTTCGTTACAACCTGGCCGTGAAGGTGATGCCTGGGTCAGCAACCCCGATTGTGATGTGCTGAAAATCGTGGTGGTGAACCGCTACCAACAGGCAATGGTGGCCCGCGCCTTCATCCGGGGCTTCGGTACGAAACGGGGCGCGCTGGCATCTTCCGTGGCTCACGACTCACATAACATCGTGGCCGTCGGGGTTGATGATGTATCCATTGCCCGGGCTGTCAACCTTGTCATACAGGAACAAGGCGGTGTGAGTTGTGTGGATGGAGACAAAGAAGAGATCCTGCCGCTCCCGGTGGCCGGATTGATGTCCACCGACGACGGATACAAAGTTGCCGAAGCATATACGAGCATCGACCTGATGGCCAAATCTGCAGGAAGTACGCTGGGATCGCCATTCATGACGCTTTCATTCATGGCGCTGCTGGTTATTCCCAGCCTGAAACTCAGTGATCTCGGGCTATTTGACGGTCAGACATTTACATTTATTTCAGATCCGGAAGGTGAGCCCCTCCGCTGAACCACCATCATATTTTAATTGCACATGAAACATGTCTGTGTTATTGGTGCCGGTCCCTCAGGGATCACTGCTGCGAAGAACCTGCTCGATGAGGGTCTGCGGGTCACCGTGTTCGATGCCGGCCGGGAAGTAGGAGGCAACTGGGTATTCTCTGAAGACGAAGGCCATAGTTCCGTATTTGAAACGACGCATATCATCTCATCCAAGATGCTTAGTCAGTATGACGACTTCCCTATGCCGGAAGATTATCCTGATTATCCATCTCACCGCCAGCTCGCTGCATATTTCCAGGCATACGCCAGGCATTTTAATATTTACCCTCATATACATTTTGGCACACTGGTTCGACATTGCAAACACATGTCAGACGGACGCTGGGAAGTGGAAACAGACACGAACGGCGAGATTCAGACAGCGGTGTTTGATGCGCTCTGTGTCTGCAACGGCCATCACTGGCAACCCAGGATGCCGCAGTATGCCGGCCAGTTTGACGGACGTTTCCTGCACTCGCACCAAGTGAAGCGGTTCTCAGATTTTCGGAACGAGCGAATCCTGGTGATTGGCGGCGGGAACTCCGCCTGCGATGTGGCGGTGGAGAGCAGCCGGGTGGCAGCTTCGGTGGACATGAGCTGGCGGCGCGGTTACTGGATCGTACCGAAATTCATGATGGGCCAGCCGGCCGATACGTTCAGCCAACGCATACATTGGCTTCCCCGCTGGCTGTGGCGTCGCCTCTCTGCCCTGAGTCTGCGTATCCGAAATGGCCGCAATCAACAATATGGACTGCCTGAACCG
>JBEEMB010000027.1:0-8237 GCA_041167815.1 Bacteroidota bacterium
GTCAGCAGTCCGGAGGGTTTGCTGACGGCTACGAAATCTTCAGTTTCCGCTATGATATCTAATCGCATGGTGTTGGTCAATCTTCGACTTTCGATTTCCGGGTGAACGAGCTGTTCATGAATTTCAGCAGTCTGATTTCCTTTTCTTTCAGGAATCTCCATTTACCGCGTTCAACATTTTTTTTGGTGAGATTTCCAAAAACGACTCTGTCGAGGTTTTTGACATCATACCCGAGTGATTCGAAAATCCTCCTGACGATACGATTGCGGCCGCTGTGCAATTCGATGCCCACGATGGATCTGTCGGCACTGTCTGCGTAGGCGAGGGCATCGATTTTTACCGGGCCGTCTTCGAGGGTGATACCTGCCACGATCTTATCAAAATGTGCCTTGGTCAGCGGTTTGTCGAGTCTGACTTCATAGGTCTTCCGGACTTCGAAACTGGGGTGGGAGAGTTTCTGCGTGAGTTCTCCGTCGTTTGTCAGCAAAAGCACGCCCGTGGTGTTTCGATCAAGTCTTCCGATCGGGTATATTCGTTCGTTGGTTGCTCCTTTTACGAGGTCGAGCACGGTTTTTCGGCCGTGGGTATCTTCGGATGTGGTGATATAATCTTTGGGTTTATTGAGCAGGATGTACACCAGATTTCTTGCCGGGAACAGTTTCTTGCCGGAGAGTTTTACTTCATCGCTGTCTGTAAGCTTATGACCGGGTTCGAGTACGACTACGTCATTTACTTTCACCTTGCCTTCTTTGATGAATTCTACAGCATCGCGGCGGGAGCAGACTCCGCAATGGGCGATGTATTTGTTCAGGGGCATTTGTTCGTTGACCTTCTTGACGATGGCCGGTCTGGCAGCGGAAGCTTTTCCTTCGGGTTGTTGTCCTTGGGGATAGCCCTGGGCGCCGGCGGCTCTCCTGGCTTGTTTTTGAAGCTCGATGCGTTCTGCCCGCTCCTTTTTTATCTTTCTTTTTTCCTGACGGAATTCCTCCTTGATCGCACTATTCTTTTTGCGTGTGGCGAATTTCTCGAAGGGATGGGCTTTTTTCATGTTGTCTGATCTGCGAAGCGGTGATGGTTGGATGGGGGTCAAAGTGCCGATACATCTTTGTTGGCGAGTTGGCCACAGGCGGCATCGATGTCTTTGCCCCGACTTTTCCGGAGGCGGGCGTTGACCCTGTTTTTCTCCAGATAAGTCATGAAGTTGGTGGTG
The DNA here is from genome assembly GCA_041167815.1 of Bacteroidota bacterium. Taxonomy (GTDB): domain Bacteria; phylum Bacteroidota; class Bacteroidia; order Chitinophagales; family Chitinophagaceae; genus Pollutibacter. Next base: position 1,211 of record JBEEMB010000027.1, read on the forward strand.
GTGGCCTCATCCGGTTTACGGAAACGGGCGAAGTCGATCGGGTTGTATTCGATGATGTTCACGAGGTCGGCCGGTACCTGGCGATAGATCTTGATCAGATCATCGGCATCTTTCTGGCTGTCGTTGAACTTGTCGAAGAGTATGTATTCGAGGGTGACCTTGTTCCCGGTCTGTTTGTAGTAGTGATTGATCGCGTCTGTCAGCGATTTCAGGTTGTTGGTTTCATTGATGGACATGATCTCGTTCCGCTTGGCATCGGTGGCGGCGTGCAGGGAGAGTGCGAGGTTCACCCGTGCGCCGTCATCTCCCAGCTGGCGGATCATTTTGGCTACGCCTGCGGTGGAAAGGGTGATCCGGCGGGCGCTCATGCCGAGTCCGTCGGGTGCGGTGATCCTTTCGATGGCCTTCATCACGTTCTTGTAATTGAGCAGGGGTTCTCCCATGCCCATGAACACGATGTTGGTGAGTTTTTTCTGGTGTATGGTTTCGCACTGACGGTTGATGAGTACGACTTCGTCGAATATCTCATCGAAATGAAGATTACGTTCCTTTTGGATGTATCCTGTTGCGCAGAATTTGCAATTCAGGCTGCAACCCACCTGGGAGGATACGCAGGCGGTTAGCCTTTCTGTAGTCGGAATCATGACGCCCTCGACCTTGTGGCCATCATGGGTGACAAACCTGGATTTGATGGTGCCGTCTTCGCTGTATTGTGTTGCGTCGATGGTCAGGGCCGGCAGGGTGAAATGGCTGCCAAGTTTTTCGCGGAGTCCTTTCGAAAGGTTTGACATTTCCGCGAAACTGTGTGCGTGGTGTTTCCAAAGCCAATCCCATACTTGCTGGGTGCGGAATTTCTGCTCACCTGAGGTTTCAAGGAAACTTCGTATCTGGTCTATGGTAAGCTCTCTGATATTGCGTTGGGTGGGCGGGGTCATTCTGCAAAGATAGCCAATGCTGAGGTCTTCCCGTTCATTCGTGTTTGAGTTAACGCTCCAAGAGTCAGGCACTCTTCAAGAGTTAGGGACTCTTCAAGAGTCGGGCACTCTCCAAGCGTTATGAAGTCAGACTCCGGAATCGAGGAGGTTTTTAAGGCCCTGCAGATCGCATTCAGATTGCGTGCCGGAGGCGAGCACCTTAATGCGGTAGAGGCCCTTAGACATTTCTTCGGTGCCGGCAATGACGACGGCGGGAATCCCCTTTTTTTCAGCGTATTTGAATTGGCGGTCGAACTTGACGGCTTCCGGATAGATTTCGCAGGAGATACCAGCTGCGCGGAGTTGTTGCATGGCCGCCCAGGCGTACTTGGATTCTTCCTGCCCAAGATTGAAGAACAGTACTTTTGTGCCCATGCTTATGGAATCCGGGAATGCGCCGGATTCTTCCATCACGTCATAAATCCTATCCACCCCGAAGGAAACGCCCACCCCGGGGATGCCGGGCACGCCGAAGAGACCGGTAAGATCATCATATCGACCGCCGCCGCCGATGCTGCCCATCCTGACATCCAGTGATTTTACTTCCAGAATGGTGCCGGTGTAATAGTTAAGTCCGCGTGCGAGGGTGAAATCAATAGAAAATGGGTAATCTCCTTTTTCATCGCGCAGGAAGTCCGCCAGCCAACGAAGTTCCAGGATGCCTTGTTTGCCTGATTCAGTGTGTCCAAGCAGCTGCTCGATGCGATCGATTTTTTGATCTGTACTTCCATCGATTTGCAGGTAGTTTTTGATTTTTTCCCTGTCATCGTTGTCCAGTCCGCGTTGGGCCAGTTCATCCATCACCTTGTCGATGCCGATCTTGTCGAGTTTATCGATCGCGACGGTGATGTCTGTCATTTTATCGGACGCGTTGCAGCTTTCGGCCAGTGCTGCGAGGATCTTTCTATTGTTGATTTTTACATCCACCGCGATGCCCAGTTTTTGAAAGGCCTCGCGATAGATCATGATGAGTTCCGCTTCATTGAACAATGAGGCGCTGCCTACAACGTCGGCATCACACTGCCAGAATTCTCTGTAGCGCCCTTTCTGGGGCCGGTCGGCCCGCCAAACAGGTTGCATCTGGTAGCGCTTGAACGGGAAGGAAAGCTGTCCGTGGTTCATGGCCACGAATCGGGCGAAAGGAATGGTCAGATCGTATCTCAATGCCCGTTCTGTCAGGGCTTTTGATCCTTGTCCGTTCAGCACCTGTTCGAAGGCCTCCAGCGACTGGTTTCTTTTGGCTGGGTTGTCGAGCCCGTTATTCAGGATACGAAAGATGAGTTTGTCACCTTCATCACCGTATTTTCCAAGCAAGGTATCGAGGTTCTCCATTGCCGGGGTTTCCAGAGGTTGAAAGCCGTGGGCTTCGAATACGGAAGCGATGGTGCGCAGGATGTGCTGACGACGACGAACGACCTGTGGTGCGAAGTCGCGCGTACCCTGGGGAAGCGAAGGCTTGATCATTTATTTCGGTTATGCGTTACGGTTATGTTTGCAGGACCTGACAGGAATTGACGGACAAGTTCGGCACATCCATCATCAAGGATTTCATAGACGTCATGGTACCCGGATTCACCGCCGTACCAGGGGTCGGGCACTTCAAGTCCTTTGCCCGGGTGTGAGATATCCATGAACGATCTGATGCGTGTGGCGTCAAATCGTGCGCCTGCAATATCCCGGATCCCATCAAGCACGTCATCCGCCATTGCGATGATGAGGTCGAAGTCATCCAAATCGGACTTGCGAAACCTGCGAGATTTTTGTCCACTGATGTCTATTCCGTTCATTCTCGCAACTTTTTGTGAAAGTCGGTGTGGAGGTTCGCCGTTGTGCAGTCCATTCGTGCCTGCGCTATCAACATGCCAGTTGAGTCCTGCCTTCTCCGAATGTTTACGAAGGATGCCCTCTGCGAGCGGACTTCGGCAGATATTGCCCAGACAAACCATCAGAATCCTCATTCCTGCGAGATTGGGTCGCAAAGATAAAGACAAACATGCGCCATTTATGGAATATCAGTGTTGTGGGCATCATATCCTCAGAGGGGCCAGGGGATTGCATTTGGCCAAATAATTACTAACTTGTCATCCAATCGGTCAACCATGGATCGTCAGACACACGAGGAGAAACTGCAGCGTCAAACCAATCGGACCCGTACGATTTACAGTTATGTCATGGGGGTACTTTGGTCGGGAGCCGGTATTTACATTTTGGTCAATTTGGCAGGGCTGTCTGCTGCGACCGGATATGATGCAGGTGTACTGCGTTTTCTGGGCGGTTTGTTTCTGGTTTATGGATGCTTCAGGGGCTGGAGAGGATACAAAACGGGCAGCATCAAATAATTTCGATCGATATGTTTTGGATATCAAATAGACGATGGGGCATATTGATATGGGCTTTTGCCATGTTGTCGGTCGGCTTCTTCGGATGTGCGGATGTTGAGAAGCCCCGCTACATTGCCGGGGATGACACGCCCCGTACCGGTACGATACATGTCAGTGCGGACGAGTCTTTTCAGCCGGTCATAGATTCCCAGGTGAAGGTTTTTATGAATCAGCACCCTGAAGCGAAGATCATTGTTCATTATAAGCCGGAGGCTGAGTGTCTCAAGGATCTTGCGGATGACACGACCCGATTGGTGATTGTCACGCGAGGGCTTTCGGACGACGAGATGCTTTATTACGAGGACACGCTCCAGTTCCGTCCTGCTTTCGGCGTGGTTGCGCACGATGCCATTGCGGTGATCGTCAACAATGCCAATAAGGATAGTGTCTTTTCGGTGGCGGATGTCAGGGGGATGCTCAGCGGGCGCAGCGGATACAAATATCAACAGGTGATGGATGGCATTGTTGCCACCAGCACGGTGCGTTTCATGCTGGATTCGGTACTTCGCGGTTTTCCTTTTTCCGGTTCAGTGGTGGCTGCGCGTTCCAGTGAGGGTGTGATCGATTATGTCTCAACCCATCCAAATGCCATAGGATACATCGGGGTCAATTGGATCGGAGACCGGAAGGATCCGGAGCAGCTTAGTTTCCAGCGAAAGGTGAGGATTGCCGCATTGCAATGCGGCAATTGTGAGGAAGAAGTGTATGTCAAGCCTTATCAGGCCAACATTGCATTGAAACGTTATCCGCTCCGCAGAGACCTGTATTATATTTTGAAGGAAAACTACTCAGGGCTGGGGCGCGGTTTCGTGAATTTCATGACCGGACAGAAGGGCCAACTTATCTTCAAACAGGCGTATCTTGTACCGGGACGATTGGCATTGCAGGTTCGTCAGGCGAATATTAGCGAATAATTGAATAAATCTTCGATTTCATATATTTACATTCCTAAAATAAAGACGATCAAAATGACCAAATTGAAATTTGGCCTGGTTGCACTGGCGTTGGTGGCGGGACAGAAACTGATCGCCCAATCCGTATCAGATGCCCGTAAGCTTTTGTACTACGAACGTTTCGAAAGCGGCCGTGATATGCTGCAAAAGGTTGTAACGGGCAATCCTGCCGATGCGGAAGCCGTGTATTGGCTGGCGCAGGCGGAATTCGGCCTTCACAATCCTGCTGCGGCTAAAGCGGTGTTACAGAAAGGGTTGGAAGGCGCGAACAGTGCCAATCCCATGCTGCTCGCAGCTATGGGGCAGGCGGAGATTGCCGAAGGAAAAGTAAATGATGCGCGTCAGCGTTTCGAAACGGCCATCAGCCTTTCCAAGGGTAAGGATGTGGCAGTACTCAACGCTATTGGCAAGGCGAATCTGGAGAAATCAGGTGACGCGGCCTATGCCATAGAGAAACTTAAAATGGCCACAGCGATCTATGATGCCCAGAAGAAAGGCACCAAGGATCCTGAAGTTTACATCACGCTTGGTGATGCGTATCGTAAATTGATGGATGGTGGCAATGCGGTCACCGCCTATCAGAACGCATTGATGGTGGATCCCAAATACGCCGGTGCCAAGTACAAGATTGCCAAGGTTTATCTGACCCAGGGTAATGAGCAGAAGGATATCTTCCTGAAGAATTTCGAAGAAGCCATTGAATTGGATGCGAAGTTCGCACCTGCCTACTATGACCTGTACACTTACTATTTCACCCGTGATGTGTACAAGGCGACCACGCTGTTCAACAGCTACAAGTCGAATTCGGATCCAGGACCCGCCATTGATTATGAAGAGGCCAGTCTGCTCTACGCCGCTGGTGAATTCAAGCAGGCGATCGACAAGTCTGGGCAACTGTTGAGCACGCAGGGCGACAAGGCAGATGCTCGTCTGTACAGGCTCCAGGCATATTCTTACGATAAACTCGGAGATTCTGTAAGCACGGTTGAAAAGCTTGAAAAGTTCTTTTCCATCGCTCGTCCAGACCAGATCCTGCCAGACAACTATGTGACGATGGCCATCAACGCTGCAAAATTCCCTGCACGTCAGGCACAGGTTGACGAATATTTCCTCAAAGCCATCGATGCGGATACGGCGGTGAAGAACAAGGTAGATTACACCCGCAAGGCGGCTAACTTCTTCAAAGGCGTAAAAAATCAGCCGAAGGCAGCGGAATGGTTTCTGCGGGTGATGTCTGTGAACCCAAATCCGGGTAAGACTGATATCTACAACGCAGGCTTCGAGCACTACAGAATGGGGGCATATAAGTTGAGTGACAGTCTCTTCAAAATATACTCCACCCGTTATCCTGATGAAGTTTACGGATACCTATGGAGCTATCGTTCGCTGGCCTTCATCGATTCTACGATGGAGCAGGGACTGGCAATTCCAGATTGTTTGAAATTCATCGAAATCGCTGAAAAGCAGAAGGATAAAAACAAGAATACGCTGATTCCTGCGTATGGCTACATGGCCGGCTATACCGCGAATATGAAAAAGGACTTCCCGGGCGCCATTGCTTTCCTGGACAAGATCCTGGAAATCGACCCGAACAGTGCCGATGCTGCCAAAAACAAGGAGATTCTCTCCAAGGCTGCCGCCAAACAAGCCGCATCCCCAGGGCAGGGAGCAGCCCCGGCTAAACCAGGGGGCAACTGATCCTGTATAACGACCGACAATTACGGGCCGGATTTACCTGAACAAAGGAGATCCGGCCCGTTTTCTTTTTAGGGTTGGTTTGTTTTTCGATGATGCGGGTGTATTTTTGCGCAGCCAAAACAGGCCCATCATGCAGGACATCATTCTTTTGCAGACACAGGCCGCCCAAGCGGTAACGGAAGGAACATCTTCTGACTACTTTCCGATTGGATTACAAATCCTCTTTGCTTTTATGTTTGTGACCGTCATGCTGACGGTATCACACCTGCTTGGACCCAAGCGTAGAACTGCAGACAAGCTGCAGACCTTCGAAAGCGGTATCGAACAGCAGGGGAATGCACGCCAGCCCATGGCCATCAAGTACTTTCTGGTCGCCATCCTCTTTGTGTTGTTCGATGTGGAGGTTATATTCTTCTATCCTTACGCTGTCAATTTCAAGGGACTTGGTTGGGATGGTTTCATGGCCGTCGTCCTGTTCGTAGGGTTGTTTCTGGCTGGTTTCATCTACATCCTGCGTAAGCGGGCATTGCAATGGGAGGACTGACGGAATGTCTTTTCAGGTCAACCTTACCCATCAGAAGTTGTTAGGTTAAGCAGACAAATAAAAAATTATGGCACGTCCTGTCAGATTCAATATCAACACCAAAAGCACCGCAGACTGGGGCATCAATCAGGCTTCCATGCCGGAAGGTCATATGGGAGAGGGCTTTTTTGCCACATCCTTTGACAAAGTGGTGGGTCTCGCCCGCAAAAATTCCATCTGGCCACTTCCCTTTGCCACGAGTTGTTGTGGGATCGAGTTCATGGCGACCATGGCTTCCACCTATGATTTGGGCAGGTTCGGAGCAGAGCGCCTGGGTTTCACACCCCGCCAGTGCGACCTGTTGATGGTGATGGGAACCATCGCCAAGAAGATGGGGCCTGTTGTGAGACAGGTATATCTCCAAATGGCAGAACCCCGCTGGGTGATCGCCGTTGGTGCCTGCGCATCGAGTGGAGGTATTTTCGATTCATATTCTGT
>JBEEMB010000128.1:0-3967 GCA_041167815.1 Bacteroidota bacterium
TGGATGCCGTTATGGACGTCAACGAACGCCAGAAGCTCCACCTCATTCCGAAAGTAAGCAGCTACTTTGGTGGGGAACTCGCAGGCAAACATTTTGCCCTCTGGGGACTCGCTTTCAAACCCAACACGGATGATATCCGTGAGGCGCCGGCACTCTACATGATCGATGCCCTGCTTGATGCCGGAGCTACGGTCTCTGCCTTCGATCCCGAAGCCATGGCCAATGTGAAAGCCATCTACGGCGATCGCGTCAATTTCGCTGAAAATCAATATGATGCGCTTGAAAATGCAGATGCATTGTTGATCGCAACAGAATGGAATGAATTCCGTACCCCCGATTTCCTGCGGATCGTTAAAAGTCTGAAAAACAAGGCTATCTTTGACGGCAGGAACTTGTTCGACGTCGATGCAGTGAAGGAACTTGGGTTCCATTATGAGAGCATCGGTCGAACTCCGTCAAAATAAATCTAAAGGGCTGATGGATAGAAAGAGAGTACTCATCACGGGAGCCGCCGGTTTCCTGGGTTCGCACCTGTGTGACCGCTTCATCAAGGAAGGATACGATGTCGTCGGGATGGACAATCTGGTCACCGGCGACCTCAGAAATATCGAACACCTTTTCAAATTGAAGGAGTTTGAATTCTATCACCATGATGTGTCTAAGTTCATACACGTCCCGGGCCGGATCGATTACATCCTTCATTTTGCATCCCCTGCCAGTCCGATTGACTATCTCAAGATACCAATCCAGACGCTGAAGGTTGGTGCACTCGGCACACACAACTGTCTTGGACTGGCCAAGGCCAAGAAGGCACGGATGCTCGTGGCCTCCACATCCGAAGTGTATGGTGACCCCCTTGTTCACCCTCAAACAGAAGAGTATTGGGGCAATGTGAATCCTGTCGGACCTCGTGGTGTATATGATGAAGCAAAGCGCTTCATGGAATCTATCACCATGGCCTATCATACATTTCATGGCGTGGAGACCCGCATCATACGGATTTTCAATACCTATGGCCCACGTATGCGCCTGAATGACGGACGTGCACTGCCGGCTTTCATCGGTCAGGCATTGCGTGGAGAAGACCTCACCGTGTTCGGTGATGGCAGTCAGACCCGGTCGTTCTGCTACGTCGATGACCTGGTGGAAGGGATCTACCGCCTGCTCCTTAGCGATTACGCTTACCCCGTTAACATAGGAAACCCTGTCGAGATTTCCCTGCTGGATTTTGCGAAGGAAATCATCTCGCTGACAGGTACAGACCAGCAAATCGTTTTCAAACCGCTGCCTGTAGATGACCCAAAACAACGTAAACCTGATATTTCTAAAGCCAAGAGCATTCTTGGATGGGAACCAAAGGTTGACCGTGCAGAAGGACTTCGTTTGACCTATGAATATTTCCGGCAACTGCCCCGGGAAGAATTATACAAACAACCCAAAGAATTCAATTCCGCCAAGTAACATGAAAATTTATCAGGACCTGCTCGATAAGAAGGCGAAGCTCGGAGTCATCGGGCTTGGTTATGTAGGACTTCCCATTGCACTGGAATTTGCAAAACGCATCTCTGTCATTGGATTCGATATCAACCCGAAGCGTGTCGACATGATGCGGAACGGACAGGATCCGAGCAAGGAAGTTCCTTCATCGGAGTTCGAAGGTCGTGACATCGTCTTCACGGATGATCTGAACGTGCTCAAAGAAGCAAAGTTTTTCGTCGTCGCTGTCCCTACTCCGGTCGACAAATTCAATGTGCCTGACTTAAAACCGATTATCGGGGCCTCCTCCACCATCGGTAAGGTAGTCAAGCCCGGAGACTACGTGATTTTCGAATCCACCGTCTATCCCGGATGTACTGAAGAGGACTGCCTGCCCGTCATCGAACAGATCTCCGGACTGAAAATGGGAGAGGATTTCAAACTTGGCTACTCCCCTGAAAGGATCAATCCGGGTGATAAAAAGAATACCCTGCGCACTGTCGTCAAAATCGTCTCAGGTTCTGACGCCGAAGCCCTCGAGGAAATCGCCCAAACCTATGAAGTGGTGGTCGATGCCGGCGTTCACCGCGCGACAAGCATCAAAGTAGCCGAGGCAGCCAAGATCGTTGAGAACACTCAGCGCGACCTCAACATCGCCCTGATGAACGAATTATCGATGATTTTCGACCGGATGCAAATCAACACATACGATGTGTTGGAAGCCGCCGGAACGAAATGGAACTTCCTCAAGTTCTCCCCCGGTCTGGTCGGCGGGCATTGCATTGGTGTGGATCCCTACTATTTGACCCACAAGGCAGAAGCCTTGGGATATGATGCCAAAGTAATCGCCGCCTCACGGTTCATCAACGATAACATGGCTCGCAATGTGGCCCGCAAGGTCATCCAGCATGTCCTGCGCAACACACCTGATGTCAATAACGCACGCGTACTTGTAAAGGGCGTAACCTTCAAGGAGGATGTCAGCGATATCCGCAATTCTAAAATCATTGATACCGTCAAGGAAATCCAGGCGTTCAATATCAAAGTGGATGTCGTGGATCCCTTTGCAGAGCCTGAAGAAGTACATGAGGAATACGGACTCGAACTGGCATCCGGCGAAGGCCGGGATTACGATGCCGTCCTCATCGCTACGGCACATGCACCTTACCGGAGCATGACGCCGCAGGATTTGTACGAACTCACAAGGCCTTCCGGACTGATCGCAGATCTGAAGGGCATGTTCAAAGGACGCATCACGGAACGTGATTACTGGAGCCTCTAACCTTCAAAACACCTCTGATATCCATGCAGCGCACCATCCTGATCACCGGCGGCTCCGGATTCATCGGGTCACATGTTGTCCGAAGATTTGTTCACAAATACCCGGACAATCTGATCCTGAATCTTGACGCCCTTACGTACGCCGGAAATCCTGAAAACCTTCGGGATGTGGAAACTGCCCATAATTACCGCTTCATCAAGGGAGATATTACCGATGATGCGTGTGTGAACGGAATATTCAGCGACTATCAAATAGATGCCGTCATTCACCTGGCTGCGGAAAGCCATGTGGACCGCTCCATTATGGATCCCATGTCCTTCGTACGCACCAATGTGCTGGGAACCGGTGTGTTGCTCAATGCCGCCCGCACCCATTGGAAAGACATGGCCGGAAAGCGGTTCTATCACGTATCCACGGATGAAGTCTACGGAAGTTTAGGCGAAAGCGGACTATTCACGGAAGAAACGCCATACGACCCCCGCTCTCCATATTCTGCATCCAAGGCCTCCAGCGATCACCTCGTCAGGGCCTATCATCATACATACGGACTTCCGATCGTCATCACCAATTGCTCTAACAACTACGGTTCTCATCAGTTTCCGGAAAAGCTCATTCCACTGATGATCAATAATATCCTGCATCGAAAGCCGCTCCCGGTGTATGGTCAGGGCTTGAATGTGCGCGATTGGCTTTGGGTGGAAGACCATGCCGCAGCCATTGATACCGTGTTCCATGAAGGGAAAGATGGTGAAACCTATAACATCGGTGGATTCAATGAATGGCGGAATATTGATCTGGTGCATTTACTCTGCAGCATCATGGACCAGAAACTGGGCAGAGCGTCAGGGGACTCCTCCTCACTGATAACCTATGTCAAGGATCGTGCAGGGCACGACCAACGATACGCCATTGACGCCTCAAAGATCGAAAGAGAGCTGGGCTGGAAACCTTCCCTTCAATTCGAAGAAGGATTAGAGAAGACGGTTGACTGGTATCTTTCCAATCTTGAATGGGTCGAGCATATCACTTCCGGCAGCTATCTCGATTACTACCGGAATCAATATGTGACCCGTTAATTTTTTGCTTTTATATGACCGTCATCCAGACTGATATCGCCGGTGTCCTGTTGATCAAGCCCAACATCTTCCGGGATGAACGGGGTGCTTTTCTTGAGAGTTTCAGTGCCCGCAGGTATAAGGACCATGGAAT
>JBEEMB010000187.1:0-5389 GCA_041167815.1 Bacteroidota bacterium
CGATGCGCAATGGATTTCCCAGTGTACGGACAAGCAAATCAGACTCCCGACCAGTGGGCATTCGACCAAACATCCTTCTGTATGTTTCTTCCACCAGTTTTTTCGGATCCGGGTGGCGAACAGACCATTTCTTTGCGGCCGTTTTTATGGTTTCATGAAAAAGTCCGCCGTTCGTGAGCTCCAACGCCTGAAGAAGACTGGCCTGTGAAACACGACTGGTAGACACATTTTCCCGGGTTGGCCGGCCCAGCGAACGCTGGAAAGGGTCGTTCATCACTAATGATGCCCTTGTGAATGGTGCGCAATACTGTATCCCGTTCGGCAGTCGTTTCCACGCGATCATGGAATCCGCATACAAGGGATGGAGAGACTGCCCGACGGCATCCGCAAACTGCTCGGCACTCAGACGCCGGCGTAACATTCCGCGGAAAACAAAATCCTTCGACATCACCGCTTCCGGATCAGACAAAGTCACAGATGGCAGCTGATAAGTCTTTGACGTGAGTATTTGTCGCAACAAACGTTTCATGTCTGATCCGTTTTGAACAAAATCCCATGCTAACCAGTCCAGCAAATCCTGACTCCAGGGCCTGTTATCCATAGCATCTACCGGCTCAATGATTCCCCGACCCATCACCTGAGCCCATACGCGATTTACAAGTGTGCGATACAATCTGCCATTTGTTGGCTGAACGGTCAGATCCGCCAGCTGCTTTAATCGAGACGCTCGATCTGATGCACTATCGATATTTCCCAACGCCGGGAATAACATTCGAGTTCCCGCATTTCGACCAGTCGGCTTATCGCAACGATAAATCTGCAACATCGAATCCGCGAACAGATTGGCGAATGCATAAGCGTCATCCAACTTCCAATCGCTGATGAAACTGTCATGACAGGATGCACATTTCAAATTAAGTCCGTAAAAGACCTGAGACACATTTTGAGCAGCCTGCATTTCGACGCGTTGACTGGCATTGACCTCCCCACGCCAGCGAATGCCTCGAATAAAACCCTCTGAACTGCTGTCGGCATCAATCAATTCGCGTACAAATCGATCATATGGCTTGTTGTTCTGCAAAGAAGCATATAACCATCTGGTGATATCAAATCGTCCACGTGTGATATACCCGGGTCCGCTATAATCATTACGCAGGACATCGTTCCAAAACGTGAGCCAATGCTGGGCGTAATCGTGATCCCTTGACAAAAGATTGTCTACCAGCTTATTGCGTTTTGAAGGATCCCGGTCATCAGCGAATCGTTCCAAACTGTCAGGGTGGGGTAACAGTCCTGTGATGTCCAGACTTACCCGTCGATAATAGGTCCGGTCGTCGATAGATTCAGGCCATTCGATTCCTTTTTTATCAAAATAAACATCAACAAATCTGTCGATCGGATGCTCAAGACCAGCCTTGGCGGTTGGAATATTGGGCAACCTGGGCTCCAAAGAGGCTACACGATACAGGCTGCGAAGCGGACCCGTTGGCCAGGGTGCGCCCATTTTTATCCACTGACGCAGTAGTTCTATGTCTTCTTCAGTCAACGGCTTTCCTTTTACAGGCATTGCTTCCTTGTGCCCGCGGGGCAAGGTGACCCGACGAATCAGCTCACTCTCTTCAGGCCTGCCGGCAACCAATACTGCCCCATGCTCACCGCCTTCCAGGATTGCCTCTTTCGAATCCAGTCGCAACATGCCCTTGACCTTGCCGGCACCATGACATGAATAACAGTTATGTGCAAGAATAGAGCGAACCCGCAAGTTCAGCCCCTGCACCTGATCCTCCGTCAACGGAGTTTTGAGAGATGCCAGAAACACACCATGGGGTACATCCAAACCACCATCCATTTCCTCATCAACAGACTGGTCGGGGCCGCCAGTCAGATAGCCCTCACCATGTGTAAGCGCTCCCCCCAGATGACCGGTAACGAACACACTTATAACACTGATAATCAATAAGATAAATGCGAGATTTTCACGACGGATGCGATATGCAAACACCGTGATCAGAGAAAGAAGCGCTGTGATGATCCCCGTCCACTGGTGATTTGATACTTGCTCATCCCCATAGGCTCCGGATGAGGCGAGCGCAAGGCCAAATGCCACACTTAGTATCGATGATACCATACCACTCAGCACCAACAATCGAATAGCATGATGGAAGGAATCCGTTTTTCTCCTGCGGTCAATCGATTCAAATACCAACGCAGCAATCAACAGAACAATAGGAAAATGCACGATCATGGGATGAAGACGACCAGCAAAAGATAAAAAGCCTGAAGTCTGATCCTGAGCGTGAAGAAAAGCCGGAATCATGAAAATAGTCAGCACAAGAACGGCTCTTCTAATGATATAAACGCGACAAACAAGGGATTGATGCACTAAAGACAAGAATTGCTGCATGTTTGACATATATGACAAGCGATGATGAATGACCGATCTCGGATCTTGTCGATCGAGATCTAATATAAGCAATTCATCGAATCGAGTAGACATGGCGGCCAGACAATCGTTAGTTCGTATCTTTTGCTGATCAATTTCATGACGACACCAGAAAATATGAATAAAAGCTGTTTTTTTCTGTCATTAATCTTGAACAGCCTGATTTCAGGGCATGCAACGGATAAGTCTGCTCGGAGCGAGCGGTCGATGGATACACTTAAAATATTTGTCTCAACAAAAGGCAATGATTCGTTTGCCGGAACAAAAAGTCGACCGATAGCAGGATTTCGTCGCGCCAGAGAAATTGCCCAAAGCGCGCATTCGGAAAGACCCGTCGTGGTGGTTTTTACAGCCGGTACTTACTATTTGCCGGAAACCATTCTTTTCGATTCATCTGATAACAGGGCGTCCCTGACCTTCATGGCCGAGGAGGAGGGAAAAGTGATTGTCAGTGGAGGAAGCAGGATACGTCCAATCTGGAAGAAAATGGCAAATGGGATATTCGTTGCAGAAGTACCCGCTGGCACACAGATGGATCAGCTATATATCAACGGGATCAGACAACGCATGGCTCGCTTCCCCAATGCGGTGGCGGGCAAAAACGTATTCGACACTTGGACCCTCCGGCATGATATGAAGGGGGATAGTATGAATGACCCATTGAGAACGGAGCGAATAGCCACCTGGAAAAATCCGAAAGGAGCCTATATTCACGCAATGCACCAATCGCTCTGGGGTGATATGCATTGGCTTGTCAAAGGAAAATATCCCGATGGAACCCTTATTGAGGAAGGCGGATGGCAAAACAACCGGCCATCCACAAAACACCCGGCCTACAGGATGGTGGAAAATGTCTACGAGGAATTGGATGCCCCGGGAGAATGGTTCTTAAACAACGAAGGAAATCAATTATATGTGATTCCTGAAATGGGCACGGATTTATCCACTGCACTGATTGAGATCGTCCGATTGCCTCATCTCTTCAAATTCAATGGCTCGATGAAACATCCGGTTAAAAACATCAGCCTGAAGGGATTTGTCTTCAGACATACCAACCGAACGTTCATGGAAAACCGCGAACCGCTGCTGCGTTCAGACTGGACGACCTATCGCGGAGGAGCTATCCTTTTCAATGGTGCAGAAGACTGTCAAGTCCTTGACTCGGAGTTCGACCAGGTTGGTGGCAATGCCGTTTTTGTAAACAACTACAACCGGAACATTCTTATCAGAGGCTGCTATATCCACGATGCCGGAGCAAACGGAGTTGCATTTGTGGGCGACCCCGAATCTGTAAAAAGTCCACTATACAGATACGGACCACAGAATTATACAACGATCGACCGAACTCCGGGACCCAGAAGCCGCAATTTCCCGCAGGATTGCATCGTGGAAGATTGCCTCATCACCAGAACCGGTAGGGTGGAAAAACAAACAGCTCCAGTTCAAATCTCCATGTCGCATCGCATCACCGTTCGGGACTGTTCAATCTATGATGTTCCACGGGCAGGAATCAATATCAGCGAAGGAACCTTCGGTGGGCACCTGATCGAGGGTTGCGACGTGTTCAATACCGTACTCGAAACCGGAGACCACGGAAGTTTCAATTCATGGGGACGGGACCGCTATTGGACACCCGACATAAAACAAACCGTACCCCAAGTACGTGCAGATTCCACCCTGCCATTTCTGGACATGCTGGACTCCAACACCATCAGATTCAATCGCTGGCGATGCGACCATGGCTGGGACATCGACCTCGATGATGGTTCATCCTGGTATCGGATCTACAACAACCTGCTCTTGAACGGAGGACTGAAAATGCGTGAAGGATACAACCGAATTGCCACCAACAATATCATCATCAATAACGGACTGCACCCACATGTCTGGTACGCAAATAGTGGTGATGTGTTCAGCCATAACATTGTTTTTACGGCTCACAGACCGGCGATCATGGATGCCTCCATTGATAAGAAAGGAAAATGGGGACGTGAGGTCAACCATAACTACTTCATGTCCAATGAAAATGATCGGAATAAATTCCAAGTGAACGGATGTGATAGTCAATCTATTACGATGAATCCTGCCTTCGTCAATGCTAACTCGGGAGATTTTCGTCTCACAACAGATGGTTTGTCAAAAGCTTCCGGGTTCCAAAACTTCCCAATGGATCGGTTTGGTGTAAAAAAAACGAAGCTCAAAAAGATTGCCAAGCAGCCTGAAATACCAGCCCTGAAAATCAGAAAGGAAGAAACCGACAAAGGCAAAGCAACCAAGGGTTACTGGTATGGCGTGATGCTGACAGAACCTGTCGGAAACGACCTGTCAGCTTACGGAGTTTCCTTAGGAGAGCAGGGAATCGCTTTAGAAACAATCCCTTCAGGAAGTAAGCCCGACAAATGGAATTTCAGAAAAGGCGATCTGCTCTTAGCTGTCAATGGATACAAACTCGCTACGATTTCAGCAATGGTCCGATATCTCTCCGAACATGGATTTGACTTGAACCATCGCTTTTTATTGATCCGGGATCAGCAACCCATGACCATCACAGTATCTGAAAGCCTCGAAAAAATCCGTTAGATCAAACGCGGCGATCATCTGCACGCCATTGACGAATGGCTCCCTTTATTTCCTTGGCACTCATGGATTTCTCCACTGCCAGATTTGCCAACTCGGGTAACTCTTCGTCGGAGGCAAAACGCAAGGCGACGATCTGACCGAGACGAAGCCGGCTATCGAGCGGCTTACCTGTAAGGATGAAAAATCGCAACGACTCCTCTGCCCGGATGGCCCGATCTTGTACCTTCAAAGCGTATGTCCTGACAAGTACTGCGAGTAAAAACACAATTATAAACAACAGTAAATCAATCAATGCGCGCTGAATACCATCGGAATCCGCATTGAATAAACGTACAAGCGACCAGATCAACCCAACCAATGTTAAGG
>JBEEMB010000198.1:0-4054 GCA_041167815.1 Bacteroidota bacterium
TGAAAAACTGGTTGTTGGTAAAGCCTGTCTTCAGGTAGCTGGTGCTGGCATTGCCAAGCCATCCCAGTGGATTGAGCACCTGGCGGAGTACACCCCTGCTGCTGGCGTTGTTATTGTAGATGTAATTGCCGAAGCTCATACGTCCTACGAAGCCGGCATTCCATTTACCGAAACTCACCGAGCTGTTCAGCCCCATAAAGAGTCTGGGATCCGGAGCCGCATAACGGTAGAGGTCGTTATTGTTGATGATACCGTCGCGGTTGAGGTCTTCGTACAATCCTTCGATTGGTTCACCACCCACTTCATAGATCTGCTTGCGCACGAAGAAGGTATAAGGACGATGACCGACGGAATGAATCTGGATCGTGTTACCCGTACCGCCAGAGATACCGCCGACCGGATTGCCCTTGAACGCCGGATCAGGATTCAACAGGAGTTTGGTGATCTTGGCATCGATGTAGGTCATGTTGAAACCCAGGTCCCAGGTCATCCGGCTATTGCGGATCGGCGTGAGGTTAAGGGTGAATTCAGCCCCCTTGCTTTCGATGTTTCCGACATTGGTCAGCAGCTGGTTGCTGAAGTTGGTACCGAGCGGAATGGGAACGACACTGAGCAGGTCCTCCGTTTTGCGGGAAAACACATCAATCGAACCACTGATGCGATTATCCAGGAATCCGAAGTCAATGGCCGCATTGATGTTGCGGGTCGTCTCCCAGCTGAGGTTGGGATCGTAGGCACTCGGACGTTGCATAGCCAGGAATTCACTGCCCAGCTGATACATCGCCGCATTGTTACTCAGTGAGTAGCGGGGCAGGTAGCCGTAGAAATCAATGCCATCCTGCTGACCTGTGACACCCCAGCCAATGCGGAGTTTCAGATCACTCACCACCTTCGAATTCTTCAGGAAATTTTCGTTATTCAACCTCCAGGCAAGGGCAGCGGAGGGGAAAATACCCCAACGATTCTCCTTGTTGAAACGGCTGGAACCATCGGTACGAAGACTGGCAGTAAGCACATACTTATCGGCAATCGAGTAGTTCATACGGCCGTAATACGAAATCAGCGTGTACTGAGCTTCGCTGTTGGCGAACTGAGGTTCACTGCCCGGGATGACCGACTTGTCGAAACGATGGTCGGGATAGTTGGGATTGGTGAACAGGAAATCCTGATAACCGGTACCGGCCATCAGATCGATGCGGCTCTTCGCAAAGCCCAGATCCTTGGCATAGTTCAGGTAGAAATCCATGAGCAGGTTACGGCGATTGCTCTCATATTCATTATTGACACCTCCATAGTTGGTGACCTTGAAGGGATTGCTCGTAGTGGCCCAACGACGATAGGTGGCCGGAGCGCTGTCACTCACCAGCACCGTTCCCTGGCCCTGTTGCACATCATAACCCAGGTTCAGGTTCGCCCGCAGCCCGGAGAGGAAGGGAATACTGTAATCCAGTTGCAGGTTGCCGATGCTGCGAAGGACACTGCTCTTGTCGTCGCGCATATCCAATAAACTCATTGGATTGATGGGCCCGAGAGCCATCGGCGGCGCGCCGGATGCATTGTTGTCGATATAGGTAAAGTACCCGCCAAAACGCGGACTGCTGACCCTTACCGGCTGCGTTGGATCAAAGGAAATGGCACTTCCGATGGCACCTTCGTTTGCGAAAGTATTATTGGTGCGTGCAGCCTTCACATTCAGATCAACTTTCAACCGATCGTTGAAGAGTCGGGGATTCAGGTTCAGGCTGAGTGACTGGCGACCGAAGTTGCCTGTTTTCAGGATTCCGTCCTGGTTGAGCAACCCCGCAGAGAGGCGGAAGGGCAGTTTACCCTTGATCGCTGCTCCGGCAACGCCGAAGTTGACATCCTGTCCGAGCGCTGTGGTATAAATCTCATCCTGCCAATCAGTGTTGGCGGCACCGAGCTTGGCAACATCAGTGGTTCCACCGCCTTTGGTGGCCACGATGTCACGGATTTGCTGAGCAGACAGGATATCCACTTTCGCACCTGGCTGCTGGACGAACGCCTGCGCGCCGAAATTGAAACGGAGCGCGCCTTTTGAGCCTTTCCGGGTCGTGATCAGGATGACGCCGTTGGAAGCACGCGATCCATAAATGGCTGCGGCAGAAGGGTCCTTCAACACGGTGAAACTCTCGATATCATTCGGGTTGATCAGGTTCAACGGATTGGTGGAACCTGACACACCGCCATTATCCACCGGCACCCCGTCGATCACAATCAACGGATCGTTGCTCGCGTTCAGCGAAGCACCGCCGCGGATCCGGATGCGGCTGCCGGCACCCGGAGCACCTCCATTGGATGAGATCTGCACCCCGGCTACCTTACCTGCAATCAATTGCTCGGGGGTCTGCAATGCGCCCTTGACGAAATCCTTGCGGGATACGGTACTGATCGCACCGGTCAGGTCGCGCTTGCGCTGGGTTCCATATCCCACAACCACCACCTCGTTTAAATTGGATGGCGTCTCCTCCAGGGCGATGGTCAAAGTCCCTTCACCCTGTCCACGTAAAGAGAACTCACGCGTCTGAAAGCCTACGGATGTCACCACAATCGTCGCGTCCGAAGGCGCATCCAGGGAGAACCTTCCATCAGCATCGGAGGTCACTCCTTTGCCGCTTCCCTTCAGTTGAACGGATGCATTGGCCACGGGGCTGCCGTCCTTCGCATTCACGACGGTTCCTGTCAGCTTCCTGCCTTGGCCAAGCGTCAGCTGGACCACAGCAAAAAGCAGCAGACCCAGCAAGCCCAGATGCCTGGACAATCGCTTACTTTTCATATTTGCTTTTTTGGTTTATGATGAAAAATTTTAATGCTCTTCAACGTGTAATCACCAGTGATGTCTGTCGACGCATACCGCCTGATTCCAAAACGACGAGATATCGACCCGCAGGGAGATGACCGGCCCCCAAACCGGTGAGCGAGGCTTGAAAAACATGCTTACCACGCGCACGCGTACCCGAAAACATTGTCGATACAAGCCTTCCGTCCATCGTAATCAAATTCAAACGCACAGGACCCGATGCGCTCAATTCATATTCAATCTGAAGTTTGTCGGAGGCTGGATTCGGGAATACATGAAGGTTGGAACCGGCCTCCAACATCACGGGCATATCATCAGACGTCACCAATGCATGTCCCACCTCGCGATCGATAAACACTTTGTACTCGCCAGGCATCAGACTGATCGTCTGCGGCAGTCCGGTGGCCGCGATGGTGGTGCGATTCAAATAATCGTACCAGGTGCCGGCTTTGGGGAATCGGACGGTATCCCCGGTCGGCACCACGCCGAAATTTCCGATCACCACCACCCTCAAGGAATCACTCCATACTTTCAGCGTCTTGTAAGCGCCTGCAAGTCGGTGCTCTACGCCGGTATTGGTGGTGAATGTGGGCAGGAATCTGGGATCTTTTCGCAATGCCAGCAAGGCTGCATATACCTGGTAAAGTTTGTATCTGGCCGGATCATTCCGGTAGTCCCAGCGCACAGGCTTCATATCCGTCCGGCACTGCATGTCCGGATATGGCTGTGGAACGGAATTACTACCCGGGCAAAAAGTGATCGAAAAATCATACCCGAGCTCCCCGAACTGCCAAAACATTTTGGGCCCGGGCATCATCGCCCAAAATGCGGTGGTCATGGCGTTGCGCTCCAAAGCCACAGGCAGCGAACGTACATTATGACTGGTACTTGTGTTGTTTCCAAAAGTCAGGTTCTTGTACATCAGGCGCTCTTCATCGTGACTTTCCTGATAGGCAATCAAATGTGGCTGATTCCACCCCCTTGCCGAAGCCAGTGAACCTTCGAAATTGGAGGACGACACGAAGCCCATCGTCGCTTCATTGAAATTATGATTCATGTTGCCCCAAAGCAGCATCCCTTGGCTGGCCAACTCGATCTCTTCGGTATTGGCTGCGAAATGCTCAAGAATGCAATAGCTGCCGGCAGATACGGACTGCATCTTATCATTGATCCGCTTCCATATGGCCACACGGGATGCATCATAGGCACCCCAGGCACCTACGTTGGTCGGATTGT
>JBEEMB010000215.1:0-3870 GCA_041167815.1 Bacteroidota bacterium
GTTTTATTGGTTTCCTGCTGGAGCATTATGCAGGTAAGTTCCCATTGTGGCTCGCACCGGTACAGGTGAAGATCCTGCCGATCAGCGACCGCTTCATGGAACATGCCCAAAAGGCACGCACCATGCTCAAGAGGGCGGGATTGCGCGCAGAAATTGATGATCGAAACGAAAAGATAGGCAAGAAAATACGGGATACGGAACTGATGAAAGTGCCCTATATGTTCGTCATAGGCGAAAAAGAAGTGGAAGCAGATGCTGTTTCCGTGAGAAAGCAGGGTAAAGGTGATGCCGGTATGTTCCCGCTATCGGAAATTATCCTTACTTTGACATCTGAAAAAGAAAACCGACAGTAAACAGTACCAAAAAATCAAAGAACAAACCTGAAGGCAGGCTGTCGACTGCAATCAAGGACACACCGTTATGGCGCTCCCCAAAAAGACCATCATCAAGGCCGGCCCCGGCGGATTCAGGGGCAAGTTCATGCCCCGGAAAGAGCCGGAACACCGCATCAACCAGTATATCCGTGTACCCCAGGTGCGTTTGGTAGGAGACAACGTGACGGTTGGTATCTATCCTACCCAGGAAGCACAGCGGATCGCTCAGCAACTGCAACTAGACTTGGTTGAGATCTCTCCACAGGCTGATCCTCCGGTCTGTAAAATCGTGGATTACAATAAGTTTCTCTACGATAAAAAGAAGAAGGAGAAGGAGATGAAGGCGAAAAGCAAATCTGCTGAACTCAAGGAGATTCGCTTTACGCCGGGCACAGACGACCATGACTTCGATTTCAAAGCCAGGCATGCGGAAAACTTCCTGAAGGACGGCAATAAGGTCAAAGCCTATGTTCAGTTCAAAGGCCGCGCCATCATGTTCAAAGAGCGAGGCGAACTCGTTCTGTTGAAATTTGCAGAGCGTCTCGCAGAATTCGGACAAGTGGAAGGACTACCCAAACTCGAAGGAAAGCGGATGTTAATGGTTATTGCACCTAAGACCGCCAAAAAGAAGGCCCCCAAGGAAGGAGAATAAACGCTCATCATATCACATTACATGGACCGTCCGTTGGGCGGTCCATTTTTTTTAGATCACTTTACCTTTCCATCTGCCGCTTCTCAGGTATCCAAAAGACATCGTGAATGTCAGTGCCCAGTATAGCCATTCAGACATCCATCCGATCGTCAACGAAAGGAAAAAGTACTCCAATACCAGATACACGTAGATCGAGTAAGCAACAATGGTGATGGCTTCGATCAATAGGTTTGTGCGTGTGTTCCCTGTTCCGGTGACGGCATTCAGACTGATAGTTGAGAAACTCATCATCACCATCGCCACTGCAACTACTCGAAGTACCGGTACACCTTGATCAATAAATGCGGGTAGTTCTTGTACCTGCCTCAAAAAGAATGCGGGAAATATCAACAACGGGATCGCAAGTGTCAGTGAAAATGCCATGCTCACACGGGTGATTTTACCAACCAGGGGAAGCACTTCATCATGCCGGCCTTGTCCTATAACATTACTCACCATGGTATTGGTGGTGGAAGCGAAGCTCCAGATGAAAACCCCCAGAAAACCGATGATCACCCGCATAAATTGACTGATATCTAAAGATAGTCGGCCGTGATGCGAAACCAGGATGAAAAAATATTCCCAGCTGATGATGCTGATCGCATACTGCATGATCAATGGGGAGGATTGTGTCAGGAGTAAGCGTAACTCAGAAACATGTATCCGCATATCTCTGAAGAGTCCAAAACGTTTTCCTAATCCATTGAAATGAATGATCATCAAAACGGCGAGCATCCCAATGGCTTCAGCCGCGACACTGGCATAAGCAGCACCGTTGAAACCCAAAGCCGGACATCCGAACTTACCAAAGATGAGCGCGTAGTCAAGTACAACATTTGCCACCGTTTCTGCCAATGTTCCCCAGATCAGAAGCCTGCTTTGGTTGGTGCCAACGAGTAAACCGTTGCGCATTTGATAGAGATAAAGGAAGGGAAGGCCCCAAATACGTATCCGTAAAAAAGACAAAGCCTGTTCATATAGTTCAGGCTCCACATTTCCGGAAAGTATCAAAGGGGCTGCCGTGTATGTTGTGATGATTCCGAAGCTTGCAATCAGCAGACTCAGGTAAACACTTTGGGTCGATAGAATTCCTATATCCTCCAACTTGTCCTGACCGGCGCGTCGGGCAATGAGTGCCTGCAATCCATTGTTCAGTCCATAACCAATGGCGCCAAAGATCAGATAATAAACGCCTGTAATTCCGGCGGCACCAAGGTGACCACTGCCTAATCTCGATAAGAAGATGCTGTTGATCAGATAATTGAACTGAGGAACGAGCAGTGCGAAACTGATCGGAAGTGCTAGTTTCAGAATCTGTCGATATGAGACACCAAGTTTAAGGTCTGCCGCAGGTTTCGTAGCCGTCATCGCTGGCAAACCTACAACTTTTAGGATGGAAGGCCACGCAGCGTTCTCTCAAATTATTGTAACTTGCGTATAAGCCCATGCCAAAACCATCATTTCGGATATTGCTGAAGGATTTTGTCCACCCAGACCCTGCTGCGATGCGTCTTAGCGTGGATGCGGGTCCTTATCATATTTCTTTAACGCTGATCCTCATAGCTGAACGAAAAATCGTCGGATTCGAAAGCTATAATTTACCACTGATCGGCAAAGAAGAGGAAGCGCTGGCTATTCTCTCAGAAAGTCCGTTGGCCGAAATGAATTATGGATCGGTATCGTTGACTTTCAACACTGAAGAGTTCGTGCTGATGCCCGATCGCTTTTATCACCCCGGCATTTCGGAGGATAGTTTGTCGCTTGTCCATGGTGATCTGCCTTCCAACGTTTCAGATGTGGAGCACGTCCGGGAAATGGGTATACATAACCTGTATCGAACCCCAATATGGTTACATCAGTGCATGACCCAGCGTTTCCATCAGGCCGGCAGGCATCATGGGATCAGCCTCATGATGTCATCAATTTTTAATCGAAGTGAGGATTGGTCATCAACCTGCATACACCTTTGGTTTTACACAGGTCATGTACTTTCCGCTATCTATAAGGACGGCAAACTATTGATAGCGAATTGGTTTCCTTATGAAATTCCTGAAGATTTATCATACACCCTTCTGAATGCAGTCGAACAGTACGGATTAAACCCAGAGGATGTACCGGTAATGGTGTCAGGATTCATTGACAGGGATTCTATCATATTTGAAGAACTCATGAAGTATTTCCTCGTAGTTGAAACGGATAACGGCGGAGGCACCTTCATTGCAGACGATATTTTCTCCGGGTATCCGGACCATTATTTCACGCCCGCCTTTTCTATTGCTGTATGCGGATCATAAGCGGTTCGATGAGTGGCCGTCGGATCAATCCGCCTGCACATATGCCAAATACACGTCCCACGACCGATGTCGCCAAGGAAGGTTTGTTCAATGTCATTGGTAATCGTTTGGAACTTACCTCATTGCATGCGCTGGATCTTTTCGGAGGAACCGGAAGTATTAGTTTCGAGCTGTGCAGCAGGGGGATCATTGATGTGATCACGGTGGAACGGGATCCAAAAATGTTTGCCTTCATTGAGAAAACAATGACCGACCTGCGGATAGACAATATGAAGGTGGTGAGGATGGATGTGTTTAAATTTCTAGAGCAATGCACCACTCCATTCGGTTTCATTTTTGCAGGACCACCATATGCCCTTGGGCCCATCGATGAATTACCCCGGATCATTCATGCCAGAAACTTATTGAGTCCAGGGGGGTGGTTTGTGCTGGAGCACACGCCGCGAAATGATTATAAAACATGGCCCCATTTTTTACAAGAGCGTAAATACGGTACTACGATCTTTTCCAT
>JBEEMB010000270.1:0-2872 GCA_041167815.1 Bacteroidota bacterium
TCCCGAGTCTGGAATGCCCGGTGGCGATGACTTTTCGCGCATCCACGCCCGGCTCCTTTTCAAGACAATCCATCATACGCGACATCCCCCAGCCCCAGACAGCGAGGGCTCCCCAGGCATCTGTGGGGCAGTCCAGGGCGGCCGAAAGGGTCTTGCGGATGCCGGTCTTCCATCCGTCGGCACGGTCTGGTTCCAGGTCCTGGTACCAGGCGGTCGCGAGTCCATAACCGTGAGCGATGAGCGTGTCAACCTGCCAGCGGGCAGCCTGACCTCCGCGTTCAATGGCCTTTCCGGGGTTACCCTGTTTCCAGGTATCCGTGACCGTTATATCGGGGTCTGGATGGACGGAGTGGTTGCCCATGAAGTTAAGGCCCACGAAAACGGGTGCTTTTTTGATATCTTTTGGCAGCCAGAGGACAAGATGCAACACAGGTGCGTTCGATGATTGACCGAAGATGATATCAATCTCTTTTCGGATGGCCTGTCCTCCGA
The DNA here is from genome assembly GCA_041167815.1 of Bacteroidota bacterium. Taxonomy (GTDB): domain Bacteria; phylum Bacteroidota; class Bacteroidia; order Chitinophagales; family Chitinophagaceae; genus Pollutibacter. Next base: position 493 of record JBEEMB010000270.1, read on the forward strand.
GGGCTTTCGGGTCGGTGGAGATGGTTCGGAACTGCATGCCGGCGGGCTTTCCCGGCATACGTCCGTATACTTCGCGGGTGTACAGGCTGATGATTTCGGGACGTCTTTTTTGTTCCCAAGACTTTCGATCGTGGACCTTCTCCCCGGTAGTTGTCGTTAGCAATTCCGGAAGGATATAAGTGCCTGATTTTGCCTCATCGTAATTGTAGGTCTGGGCATAGGTTGGGATGTTGCATATCGACATCATCACCAGCAGGAGCGTAAAGGGTGTCAGAATCCTTTTCATGGATTGAATATACGAAAACCCCGGCCTGGCTGTTGCACCGTCGTTGTGGATACATCATTACCTTATAACGCTTTGGCGCGGGCCCAGATCGAGCACCGTGTTCACCCGATAGGTTTTGTGCGGTCGCATCGCTACGCCGATATGGGAGAAACCTGTCAGGAGGATTGTACGGTGGCCGAGATCTGGCACGTTCTGGTCGATCATGAGTTCCATGACCACGCCAAGCGCATCTTCCATGCCATACTGGCAACATTCACCACCGAATATCTGGTTCTCATCACATGGTTTGGAACGTTCGTGACCGACATGTCCGGTGAGTCCCGATCGGGTGGCATGGCATCTGGCCGCATTGAATAACGCCTCATCGGGTATCAGTGGTCTAAGCGGCGTGGCGATGGTCAGATCTTTCAACAGGCTTTTGTAATAGGAAGACTTCCGCATTTCCGGGTCACCTACCATGTCGGGGTATCCCTTCACCACTTTTTCTGCAAATCCTTTCGGGTCAATGCGCATCAGGTTGATCACATGGATGATATCGCGTTCCGTACGCGTCAGGTATCTGGCATCCTTCGCAGTGAACGCCTGTCGGAGCAAGGGATCCTGCGAGGCCGTTGAAAATTGCGGCAGTCCGGGGATCGAGTCAGGCCGGATTTGGGCATGATTGATGCCAGGGATCAGCATCAGCAGGGTTATCAGTCGGATCAAGTGTATCACAGGCCTGGTTTTGAGCGAAGTACGTGAAAGCTCCATGAAACGGATCAATCAATACTCCTAAATAATCGATAAAAATCGACCCGAAGTCAATGCTGACGATCATTTCAGGATCGTGATGAATCCCGCCATTTTCTTTCTGCCGTTCTTAGGATCGATGATGTAGTAGTAGGTGCCGGTTGGTAATATTCTTCCATTCAGCGTGCCGTCCCATGGTTTTTGGTATCCTACGGATCGATACAACATCTGACCGCGCGGATCGAAAAGTTCGACAACACAACCCGGGTATTGATCCAGGTATTTGACTTCCCAGAAGTCGTTGATCCCGTCTCCGTTCGGAGAGAAGGTATTGGGTGGAGTCGGCAGTTTGAGCACGGTGAGTTGCATTTGGTCTGTGGATACACATGCGCCCCTTCCTGTGACGGTGAGGGTGTAGGTCTTATCCAGCTGCGGGCGGATGATGAGCGGTTGGAGTATGCCCGGATCATTCAGATAGTCTGTCGGAGTCCATTCGAATTTGGTGATGGTTCCGGTGGCGATTGCTTGTATTTGTTTTTGTCCATCATCAAGTACGAACATATCGGGACCTGCGGATATCTGCGGGTATGCGTAAACATTGACTGTTTTTCTGGCGGTATCCGACCGGCATCCGATGGAAGTGTTTGCAAAAAGCGCTACCTGATAGGCTCCGGCAGATCTGAAGGCGTGTCTGACATTGTTCGTGGAAAAGGTACTCCCATCGCCCATGTCCCAGAAGTATTCGGAAATGGTGCCGGTACCCGGGCGACTTCCGTCTTTGAACATGAGGTTGATGCCTGTGCATGCCGAGTCTTCACTCGTGAACACTGCTTTTGGCTGGTCATATATGCCTGAGAAGTCCTGCGTCAGAGAATCCTTGCAGCCGGCGGCGCTGGTAGCTATCAGTTTGACGGGATAGTTTCCTTTTGCGAAATAAATATAAGGGCCGTCTTTGAGTGTGGACGCTGCAGGGCTGTTGTCGAACGTCCAGCGCCAGCTCAAGCCTGCATCTGTTCCATCCGGGATGGTTGTGGTGTTTTTGAATATGACTTTTGCTTCGGGAAGGCATGCTTGCGGTAAATCAAAACCGGGTCTGGGCAGTGGATGCACCTGAAGTGTGCTGTCTTTGAAGGCCGACGGGCATCCATTGTCCGTCTTCACACGGAGCCGAACCGCTGAGCTCCGCCAGTTGGTGAATTTGTGCGTGTGTGCGTTACCGTTAGTACGGATGTCGGGTGTTGTTGCATCTCCATAATCCCATGTCCATTCCACAATGTTTCCTGCGTTCGCGCGGGAATGATCGTTGAACGTGATGTCGTTTTGTTCACAGACGGGGGCATTCACTATAAACCCGGCGGTCGGCAG
>JBEEMB010000167.1:0-4208 GCA_041167815.1 Bacteroidota bacterium
TGCAGGGCGTATGCGCCCGGTTCAAGGGGAAAAGGGAATGTTCATTTATCGCAGAGGTGCAAGTATATCAAGTGACGCTGTGAATCGTCATCAATTGCGGCTCTATCAGACCCCACCCGCATTGATATGTAATCCCGGGATGTCCGAAGGTTGTCCGGCTAGTATTTCCCGCGCAACATATTTATTTGAGAAAGCTTATCAGATGCGCATGCGAATGCCCGAACCTACAGTCAAGGAATCGATTGAATTATTGATACCATCCAGGCTGGAAGATTGAACAACAACTTGTTCGCTCAAATCCAGATGATATTTTCTTTGGATACCGTAACTCCTGTGATGTAGGTCAATAATCAATCACTTGTTCCTGAATATGTTCAGGGAGTTCTCGCCATCCATATTGCTGGTTGCGTAGCTGGGGTTCGAATCCGGCTTCTCTGATGGCATCCTGCATTGTTCGATAGGTGAAACGATGGGGTGCACCTGCCGCACTTACCACGTTTTCTTCAATCATGATGCTGCCGAAATCATTGGCACCGGCATACAGACATATCTGAGCTATTTTCTTTCCAACCGTGAGCCACGATGCTTGAATATTCTTGATATTCGGAAGCATGATCCGACTGATGGAGATCATTCGGATATATTCTTCCGGGGTCGTCAGGTTTTGTACACCACGGATTCTCGTGAGCAGTGTATCCACGTCCTGGAAAGTCCAGGGGATGAAAGCCAGAAATCCGTTGGCATGCTCGGGCTTCCTGCCTTGTACTTCCCGGATGCTAACCAAATGCTCGAATCTTTCCTCAAGGGTCTCCACATGTCCGAACATCATGGTCGCAGATGTGGTAATATTCTGCTGATGGGCTTCAGCCATCACATCAAGCCATTCCTGCGCACCACATTTACCCTTGCTGATCAATCGACGTACACGGTCTATGAGTATTTCCGCACCAGCTCCCGGGAGTGAGTCCAGACCGGCTTCTTTCAACGCCTTCAGCACTTCGCGGTGTGTGGATTTTTCGAGCTTGGTGATATGTGCCACTTCGGGTGGCCCGAGTGCGTGCAGTCTGATATCCGGAAACTCCTCCTTGATCTTTCGGAAAGTGTCTGTGTAGAATGCCAATCCCAATTCGGGGTGATGGCCACCTTGTAGGAGTAATTGGTCACCACCATATTTGAGGGTTTCCCGAATCTTCACCCGGTAGGTGTCCATATCGGTGATGTATGCTTCTGCATGCCCAGGAATACGATAGAAATTACAGAATTTACAATTCGCCACGCATACATTCGTAGTATTCACATTCCGGTCGATCTGCCAGGTAACCTTTCCATGTGGCACTTGTATCTTCCTCAGCTCGTCGGCAATCTGCATCAGTTCGGTCAGGGGCGCTTCACGAAAAAGGAAAAGCCCTTCTTCCGCGGTCAGCCATTCGAATGCCAGGGCCTTTTGATACAGGTTCGAAAGATCGTGCATAGCAGAAATTATGATTGTAAAGTTACGTAAGCTTGGACAGATCACTTCTGCAACAATGCAACCCATTCAATGGTTTATCCATCCTGAACTTCAGAGAGCGTTATTTGAAAAACAGGAATGCGCTTTCTGATCAATCCGAGTCAGATGACATCGCATAAACTGATCAACATCATTTTATCGGTTTTTCTGATGGCCGGCCCCAGGGCAACGGCTATCGGCGGAGAAAAACCTTCTCAATGGCTGACCAGCGTAAGGCTTCAACCCTTGACGGGAGGTGTCATGTTTGTGCGAGCTGTCGTCAACGGATATCCTGACAGCCTCAACTTCATACTCGATACAGGAAGTGGCGGTATTTCTCTGGACTCAGCCGCATGCGCACGTTGGAAAATGCCTATCCGACCTTCGGACAAAACCATCCGAGGCATTGCCGGTGTTCGAAAGGTTAGTTTTCTCTATGGTGCGCGTCTGCATTTGCCCGGACTATCGGTGGATAGTCTCGATTTCCACGTGAACGATTATGAGATTCTGTCCAGTGTCTACGGCATCCGGGTGGATGGCATCATCGGCTACAGTTTCTTCAATCGCTACATCGTTCGGCTGGATTATGACCTCATGCAGATGGATGTCTTTACCCAGGGCGAATATCTCTACCCAAGGGGTGGACACCTCCTTCGTCCGCTGCTGACCAACATACCGATACAAACAGGTACCGTTCATGACGCCCGCGGGTTGACCAATCGTTTTTATTTTGATACGGGTGCGGGTTTGGCGCTCTTGCTTTCCGAGTCTTATGTGCGCGACAGCAGTGTCCTGGCCATCAAGAAAAAAGCACCACTCGTCACCCAGGCAGAGGGCGTAGGAGGAAAGATGACCATGCGCATCACCACCGTGCGTAAATTCCGCCTGGGGCCATATTCTTTCAGAAAAGTGCCCACTTTCCTCTTTGAGGATCCGTACAATATCACCAATTATCCATTTCTCGGTGGCTTGATCGGCAATGATATCCTTCGTCGATTCAATACCGTGATCAATTACGCCAAACGTGAAATACATATCATCCCCAATAAACATCTCAGGGATCCATTCGACTATTCATATACCGGACTCGGTATTTATCAGGTGGACGGTCGCGTTGTCGTGGAAGATGTACTGCCGGGATCTCCCGGAGAACAAGCCGGTTTTCGAACCGGCGATATGATTTTGGCCATCAACAACGACATATCCGGAAATATCCGGATCTACAAGGAATTGTTGCAACAGACAGGTACCAAACTCAGATTTCTGGTGAGAAATGAAGATGGCATTCGTGTACTCACCATGCGACCCGCACGCATATACTGAAGCATAGTTTTTCCTCAAATCGAAAATTCAGTTTCCACTTTTCGTAAACCCCCTGGTTGATATTGAATACAACTTTGCACCATCGAAAAATGTGTAAGTATGATCAATCGTGTATTCAATATCTGCATTTTCAGCACCATAGCTTTTAATTCCGCAGCACAACAACAAGCCGCCAACGATACTTCGCTTAGCCATGTCCGTTATATGTCTGAAATCACGCTGGTAGGAAAAAATACCAGGTCAGATATTCACTTTCTTCCAGAGATCGTGGGTACCACCATCAATGCAGGTAAAAAGAATGCCCTTATTGTGATGGACAACGTACAGGGTAATGTCGTCAACAACACCATGCGTCAGGTGATGGCGAAGGTGCCCGGCATCCAGATCTGGGAAAGTGACCCAAGTGGTATCCAGATCGGTATTGCAGCTCGTGGCCTGAGTCCTAACAGAAGCTGGGAATTCAACATCCGACAGAATGGATATGATATCAGCAGTGATCCTTTCGGATATCCGGAGGCATACTATACACCGCAACTCAACTCCGTGCAGCGCGTACAGGTGGTGCGTGGAGCAGCAAGCCTTCAGTACGGGCCACAATTCGGCGGCCTTGTAAATTTTATCCTGAAAGACGGGTCAGAGGCCACTAAACCGTTTCAATATGAAACGCAGCAGACACTCGGTAGTTTCAATCTCTTCAACACCTACCATGCCATCGGTGGTAAGACGGATAAAGTAAATTATTATGGCTTCTGGGATCATCGCCGGGGGGATGGTTTTCGAGCGAATAGCGGTTTCCACGTGAATACCGGCTTTGTTAGTACCACCTGGAAGATATCGCCAAAACTGAAGGCCGGCATTGAGTTGACGCACTTCGATTACACCAGTCAACAACCCGGGGGATTAACGGATGCGCAGTTTGCAGCTGATCCTTATCAAAGTCTGCGGACACGCAACTGGTTCGGGGTGAAGTGGTCGATGGCCGCCCTGAATGTCGATTATGCCTTTAGCCAATCCTCAAGGTTGAACCTGAAAGTATTTGGAATGGAAGGCTATCGCAACAGCAACGGATTTCTGCAGCCATCAACCATAAAAGACAGCATCAACCCTGCCACACTGACGTATGCAAATAGAAGGGTGGACATCGACCGCTATCGCAATGCCGGCGCAGAAACACGTTTCATCACCGATTACATGATCGGGCGACAAAAGCACACACTGTCTGCCGGAGCCAGAATCTATACCGGGCACACCTATCGCGTTCAAAATGGAAGAGGAGATACCGGCAGTGACTTCAATCTCGATGTAGCGGGTGCTTTTCCCACTGCCTTAGATTTTCACACATTCAACACCGCACTGTTTGCTGAAAATATTTTTCGCGTCGGTAAAGACCTCCTCG